>NZ_JAHZDL010000087.1:0-9400 GCF_019422385.1 Flavonifractor sp. | reverse complement strand
CCGCCGCCCGGCAGCGGTCTACCTCCCGCCGCATGCCGGTGGACAGGGTCTCCTTGTCCGGGAAGTTCTCCTTCACCAGGTCGATGTAGGCGGTGTAGCCCACGATCAGGTCGCACTCCTCCAGGGCGGCCCGGGCCCGGCCGGTGAGATCCGCCCCGCCGCCGGGGCCCAGCCCGATGACAGTCACTTTCATAGGGATTCCTTTCTCGCCACCGCGACGGTGACGCCGTTTCTTGCCTGTTTGGGGACGATGACCCGCCCCCCGGCGGCAGCCGCCGCCCGCTCGCACACGTTGTCCACGCCGGTGACGCCCTTCACAAATTCCGAGGGGGTGAAGTCCCCCTCCGCCGCCGCCAGCACCTCCGCCGGGAAGGTGCGCAGGGGCAGGTGATGGGCCTGGCAGAAGGCCAGCAGGCCCGGCTCGTCTTTCTTCAGATCAATGGTGGCCACCGCCGCCACGGCCCGGGGCTCATACCCCGCCAGGGCGGCGGAGGCCAGGGCCTCGATGGCCGCCTGCTCCGTCCCCCGGCGGCAGCCGATGCCTAAAATCAGGCTTTGGGGGGCCAGCCGCAGGGTGCGGGAAAAGGGCCCCGCCCCCGTCCGGTCGGTGACCCACACCCCCAGCTCCGCCGGGCCGTCCGTGAGGCCCTCGGGGCAGGGGTGGCCGAAGTCGCTGGCAAAGCCCACCGGCGTCCCGTCCAGGAGGGCGGCGGAGACCTCCTTGGCCAGCGTCCGGTCGGTGATGGCAAGGCCGTTCCCTTTTGCCCACACGTCCACGGCAAAGAGGCCGTTGACGTCGGTGGCGGTGGACACCGCCGCCTGCCCGCCGGTGAGTGCCGCCACCCGGAGGGCCAGCCCATTGGCGCCCCCCACGTGGCCGGACAGCAGGGGGACGGCAAACCGCCCCGCCTCGTCCACGCTGACTACGGCGGGGTCGGTGAATTTATCCTTGACATGGGGGGCGATGGCCCGCACGGCGATGCCCGCCGCCCCCACGAAGATCAGCCCCTCGGCCTCCCCCCACTGTGCCGCCGTCCAGGCGTCCAGGGAGGGAACCGGCTCCGCCCCCACGTCCGCGGCAAAGCGGGCGGGGGCGGACAGGGTGCCGCCCAGGGCGGCCGCCAGGGTTTTCCCCAGGGCCGCGCCTCTGCGGGTAAAGGCGATCACCGCCACGGTCATCGGCTGGCCTCCCGAAACTCGTGGGTGAAGGCGGGGTCGTAGAGCTTGGAGCGCTCGTAATCATCCCCCAGGAAATGCCCGATGGTAATCAGCGCCGTCTTGGTGATCCTGTTCTCCCTGGCGGTCTTTGCCAGGGTGGACACGGTGCAGCGGAACACCTTCTCCTCCGGCCAGGTGGCCTTGTAGACGATGGCCGCCGGGGTGTCGGGAGAATAGCCCCCCGCCGTCAGCTCCTCCTCCACCTGCTCCAGCAGGCCGGTGGACAGGAACAGCACCATGGTGCAGCCGTGGGAGGCCAGCTTGCGCAGCCCCTCCCCCTCGGGCACCGGCGTCCGCCCCGCCATGCGGGTGATGATCACGGACTGTGATACCTCCGGCAGGGTATACTCGGCGTTGAGGGCCGCCGCCGCCCCGGAGAAGGAGGACACGCCGGGGGTCACGTCGTAGGCGATGCCCAGCTTGTCCAGCTCGTCCATCTGCTCCCGGATGGCCCCGTAGAGGGAGGGGTCGCCGGTGTGGAGGCGGACGGTGACGCCGCCCTTCTCCTCGGTGGCCTTCATCACTTCGATGACCTGCTCCAGGGTCATGGAGGCGCTGTTATAGACCTGGCAGCCCTCCTTCTTGTAGTCCAGCAGGGCGGGGTTCACCAGGGATCCGGCGTAGATGATCACGTCGGCCTCCCCCAGCAGTCTGGCACCCCGCACCGTGATCAGATCCGCCCCGCCGGGGCCCGCGCCGATAAAATGTACCATAATATAAACCTCCTGAGCGCGTAGACAAGTTGTGTGTAGGGGCGGATATCATCCGCCCGCCGTTTCGCCATCCGGGGCTGCCCGGTGGAGGGCCAGCAGCCGCTCCGCCCCCGGGGTCTTTCCCAAAATGCCGTACTGGTTGGAGAAGAAGAAGGCCTCGATGGTCAGCCCCTCCCCCGCCCGGCGCTTCAACTGTCCGTCCAGGGCCTCCCCGATGGAGGCCATCACCGGCCCCAGCAGGCCGGCCTGTTTCAGCAGCTCCACCCCCGCGTCGGTGGTGGGGCTGTCAAAGAGGGCACGCAGCAGTGCTCCGTCCGCCCCGGCCAGGGCGGCGTGGGCGGTGAGCGTCTCCCGCCGGGCGTCGGCGGTCTTGGAGTGGGTGTTCATGCACCCGGCCGCCGCCTTGATCAGCTTGCCCAGGTGCCCCACCACCAGCACGGAGCGGAACCCCGCCCCGGCGGCGTGGTCGATGGCCGCCCCCAGGTAGTTGCTGCACATGCACCAGCGGTCCAGGTTCAGGCCCAGCACCTCTCTGGCAAAGCTCTCCCCGTAGTTGCCGGGGGTGAGGAGCAGATCCTCCGTCCCCGCCGCCCGCCGCTGGTCCATCTCCAGGTAGAGGGAGTCGAGCAGGGCCGCCTCGCTCATGGGCTTCACAATCCCGCTGGTGCCCAGGATGGAGATGCCCCCCACGATGCCCAGCCGGGGGTTGAAGGTGCGCTTTGCCAGGGCCTCCCCCTCCGGCACGGAGATCACCGCCCGCAGGCCGCCGGTGTACCCGGCCTTGGCCATAACAGCCTCCATCTGCTCCCCGATCATCCGCCGGGGGGTGGAGTTGATGGCCGCCGCCCCCACCGGCTGATCCAGGCCGGGCAGGGTCACCCGGCCCACCCCTTCGCCGCCGTCGATGACAATGCCGGGGGTGTCCGTCCGCTCCACCCGGGCGAAGATCAGCGCCCCGTCGGTGACGTCCGGGTCGTCGCCGCCGTCCTTGCGCACCGCGCAGGCGGCCCAGCCCTCCCCGGCGGCGTGCCGGAGCAGTTCGGCCTCCACCGCCACCCCCGCCGGGGTGGCAATGCGTACGGCGGGCAGGGTTTCGCCGGTGAGCAGCCGGGCCGCGGCCCCGGCGGCGGCCGCCGCGGCGCAGGTACCGGTGGTGTAGCCGCAGCGCAGCTTCTGCCGCCCCACCGGGATATACAGCTCCAGCTTTGCCACACAGACACCTCCTGACAACAAAAAAGATCCTCCTCGGCTGACGAGGAGAATCCTTGCATCCCTTTTGCATCCCTGCTGTCGGGGTCTGCCGCACCTCTCCACCTCAGAGCTACGCCGGTTCGCACACCACAGCAGGTCTCCTGGCTTGCGTTTCCTCCTCCGGCGCGCCTTCTCGGTTCCCTGGGAACCAATGGCCTGTGCGCCTTTGTCCACGCTTACAGTAGAGGTAAGACTGCGCCGGATTTTCACCGGCTTCCCGATGCGCGGCTCCGCCGCGCACTGCGGGTGCATTGAATTCCCTGTTATTATAGCAGGATGCGGGGCAAAAGTAAAGGCGGGGTTTCAAAATTCCCTGCGGGGGGCCGCCAGCAGGAAGCGGATGCCCGCCGTCAGCAGGGAGGCGCCCAGGCCGGTGTAAAACACGGCGATAAAGCCCTCCGGCGCCAGGCCGCTGGCCCGCAGGCCGATGCCCAGCGTCATCATCAGGGCCATGATCAGGAAGGATTTCCGGTCAAAAAAGCGCCAGAACCACTGGCGCACGGCGCCGTAGCCGCGGATGCGCACCGTGTGCCGCCGCACCAGCGGGCCGAACACCCTCCCCTGAAAAAGGACGAAGACCAGCACGGAGAGGGCGATGCTCCACACTGCGGCGTGGCCGGGGTAGGCCAGCAGCCCGATGCGCAGGATGTTGACCCCCGCCGCCCCCCACACCAGTCCGGCCAGCAGGAGCAGCGTCTCTTTTTTCACCAAATCGGGTTCCCCCTTGTCTCAGATCTCATGTTCCGCGCCGCGGCGGGCGCGGGGACTCTTCAGCGGTAGAGCAGCCGCCGGAGCACCTGCTCCAGCCCGCCGCAGCTGTCCGCCCCCCGGCTCAGCTGTCCCAGCAGGCTGTCCAGCACAAAGGCGGCCAGCTGCTCCCGGGTGAAACAATCGTCAAAGGCGGCGGGCGATACGGCCCGATCCGCCTCCAGCGCCCGCAGCAGCATCCGGCGGAGCTGCCCCAGGGTCTCCTCCATGGCCTGGCGGCCGCCGGCCCGCCCCTCCGGCAGGAAGCCGGCGGCGTGTCCCCGGAAAAAGCCGGGGTACTCCCCCGCCCCGGTTCGGATGCGGTGGAACAGCCCGTGGACGCAGGAGACGAAATCCTCCGGCGGTTCCGCCTCCGGCGCGGACAGAATCTGCCCCCAGATCTCCTCCACCGTGGCGGCCATCAGCTCCGCCTTGCCGGAGAAGTAGTTGTAGACCGAGCCCACGGAGACCTCGGCCTCCTCCGCCACCGCCCGGATGCTCAGGCCGTCCAGCCCCTGCCGCCGGGCCACGGCCCGGCTGGCGGCCAGCAGGGCCTGCCGGGAGGTAACTGCCGTATTCACGCGCCTCGCCCCCATTCTGAACAAAGTTCATTTTAGCAGATCCTGCCCTTCTGTCAACCGGAAATACGCAGAAATCCCCGGCGCGGGCACTGCCCGCGCCAGGGATTTTTCCAGGCTGCCGGTTTTCTCTTACAGATAGCTCTTCAGCTTCTCCACCATGTCGGTGTGCTCCCAGGGCAGGTCGATGTCGGTGCGGCCGAAGTGGCCGTAGGCGGCGGTCTGCTCGTAGATGGGGCGGCGGAGATCCAGGTGCTCGATGATCTTGGCGGGGCGCAGGTCGAAGTTCTCATTGACGATGGCGGAGAGCTTCTCCTCGTCCAGCACGCCGGTGCCGTAGGTGTCCACCAGCACGGAGACGGGGTGGGCCACGCCGATGGCGTAGGCCAGCTCGATCTGGCACTTGCGGCACAGGCCGGCGGCCACCAGGTTCTTGGCCACGTAGCGGGCCATGTAGGCGGCGGAGCGGTCCACCTTGGTGGGATCCTTGCCGGAGAAGCAGCCGCCGCCGTGGGCCGCGGAGCCGCCGTAGGTGTCCACGATGATCTTACGGCCGGTCAGACCGGTGTCGCCCACGGGGCCGCCCACCACGAAGCGGCCGGTGGGGTTGACGTAGAACTTGGTGTCCTTGGTGATGTACTGGGCGGGGATGATGGGCTTGATGATCTCCTCCACCACGGCCTCCCGCAGATCCTTCAGGGCGATGTCGGGGTCGTGCTGGGTGGACACCACGATGGCGGGGCAGGAGAGAACCTGGCCGTCGTCGCCGTACTCCACGGTGACCTGGCTCTTGCCGTCGGGGCGCAGCCACTTGAGCTGGCCGGACTTGCGCACGTCGGCCAGGCGGCGGGACAGCTTGTGGGCCATGGAGATGGGGGCGGGCATCAGCTCGGGGGTCTCGTCGCAGGCGTAGCCGAACATCATGCCCTGGTCGCCGGCGCCGATGCGGTCGGCCTCGTCGGTGCCGCCCTGCTGGAGCTCATAGGACTCGTTGACGCCCATGGCGATGTCGGGGGACTGCTCGTCAATGGCGGTCATCACCGCGCAGGAGCGGTAGTCGAAGCCGTAGGCGGGATCGGTGTAGCCGATGCGCTCCACAGTGCGGCGGACGATGGAGGGGATGTCGGTGTAGTGCTTGGTGGTGATCTCGCCCATCACCGTCACGATGCCGGTGGTGGTGAAGGTCTCGCAGGCCACGTGGGCCGTGGGATCGGCGGCCAGAATGTCGTCCAGGACGGCGTCGGAGATCTGGTCGCAGACCTTGTCGGGATGTCCCTCGGTGACGGACTCCGAGGTGAACAGACGCTTTGCCATGTTATAATTCCTTCCTTTCTGACTGTGAGCGCAAAAACGCGCTCCGCCGGATGGCGGAGCGCGCGGAGCTCATCCATCCTCATCTTTCGATTACCTCGCCGGATTTGGCACCTTGCATCGCAGGTTGCCGGGTTTCATCGGGCCGTTCCCTCCACCGCTCTCGATAAGGCTATTCAATTGACTGTCATTATTCTACCGGCTTTCCCCCTGTTTTTCAATAGACAAAACAGGACATGTGTATAGCCGGCCTCCGGCCCCCGGTTTTCACGCCTTCCAGCCGTTGAGATACGCCTCCTGCTCGGGGGTGAGGGTGTCGATGGACAATCCCATGGCAGCCAGCTTCACCCGGCCGATCTGGTCGTCGATCTCGGCGGGCACCTGATAGAGCTTCTTCTCCAGGCCGTCCCGGTGCTTCACCAGCCACTCCAGGGCCAGGGCCTGGACGGCGAAGGACATGTCCATGATCTCGGCGGGGTGGCCGTTGCCGGCGGCCAGGTTTACCAGCCGCCCCTCGCCGATGACGTTGAGCACCCGGCCGTCGGGCAGGGTGAAGCCCTCGATGTTCTCCCGGCGCACCTCCCGTCTGACGGCCATTTCGGCCAGTCCGGCCACATCCACCTCGCAGTCGAAGTGGCCCGCGTTGGTGAGGATGGCGTTGTTCTTCATCACCTCAAAGTGCTTCGGGGTAATCACGTCCTTGCAGCCAGTGACGGTGACGAACACGTCGCCGTATCTGGCGGCCTCGTCCATGGGCATGACCCGGAAGCCGTTCATGGTGGCGTCCAGGGCCTTGAAGGGATCCACCTCACAGACGATCACGTCGGCCCCCATGCCGCTGGCCCGCATGGCCACGCCCTTGCCGCACCAGCCGTACCCGGCCACCACCACGGTCTTGCCCGCCACCACCAGGTTGGTGGTGTGCATGATGGCGTCCCACACGCTCTGGCCGGTGCCGTACTTGTTGTCATAGTAGTGCTTGGCCTTGGCGTCGTTCACCGCCATCATGGCGCAGGGCAGGATGCCCTCCCGCTCCCGGGCCTTGAGGCGGAGGATGCCGGTGGTGGTCTCCTCGCATCCGCCGAACAGGTTCTCCGCCAGATCGGCGCACTTGCCCCCCAGCAGGTGAACCAGGTCGCCGCCGTCGTCCACGATCAGGTGGGGCTTGAATTTGATGGTCTCGATGAGCAGCCGCTCATACTCCTCGGCGCTGACGCCGTGGACGCCGAAGGTCTCCACCCCCAGATCGGCCAGGCCGGCGGCCACGTCGTCCTGAGTGGACAGGGGGTTGGAGCCGGTGAGGTGCACCTCCGCGCCGCCCTTGGCCAGCACATAGCCCAGGTTGGCGGTCTTGGCCTCCAGGTGGACGGACACCGCCACCCGCAGCCCGGCAAAGGGCTTCTCCTTCTCAAACCGGGCCTCGATGCCGCCCAGGGCGGGCATGAAGTCCCGCACCCAGCCGATCTTCCTGCGCCCGGAGGGGGCCAGGGACATATCCTTTACAATACTCATGTTTTTCCTCCTTGGGGGGCGGCCTCCGAAATGCCGGGCCCGTCCCAGAAATCCAGGGTGAGCAGGGGCTCTGTTTTGCGGAAGGCCTTCACCCGCCGGTGGATGGCCTCCAGCTGCTCCGGCGTGGGGGGCCTGGACGGCCCGTAGGCCGGGCAGGAGAAGAACCAGCAGAACTTGGCCCCCACGCCGATGACCGTGTCATAATATGTCTTGGTGGCCACCTGGTCGGCGTTGTCCGCCGTGCAGCCGCAGGCCACCCCGAAGGGCAGCCGGTACCGCCGCAGCAGCTCCGCCGCCCGCCTGGCGTCCTGGGGATCCACATCCACCCGGATGGCGGGGAACAGGTTGCACACCCGCAGCAGATCCACACACAGCTGTTCGGTGATGGACTGGGGGGGCGTAAAGGCGGCGAACACGCAGTCGCTGTGCTTGTTGCACAGGGCGATGGCCTCCTGCTCCTTGGCCAGGGGGTCGCCGCTGCTGACGATAAACAGGTGGCAGCCCTGGGCCTTCCGGCGCTCCACCGCCTCGTCCATGCTGTCAAACTCCAGGGAGGGCCGCACGCCGTAGATGGAGGCGCCACAGCCGGCGCAGTCCATGGAGCAGGGGAAGGAGGGGTCGATGAGCACCGACCATGGGGCGTCCTCCTGATTCAGCTTCCCCGCCGCGCTGCGCTCCGGCCACTCCAGCAGGCCGCCGTGGATGACAAAATTCTCAAAAATCTTCTTGAGCACCCGGTTGTCAATGTCGGTATACATGCTCTTGATGAGCCGGTGCCAGTTGTTCTCCGGGTCGGTCATGGCCTTGTGGAACAGCTCCCGGTAGGCGGGGCTCAGCCGCTCCTCGGTATATTTGTCCACCCACTCCATCAGGCGGGGAAGATTGGCATCCGGATCCCGCTCCAGGTAGTCCAGCGCCCGGGTGATCCCAAAGGCCTTGATGCTGGCCGGCAAGCGCATGGGCACACACTCCTTTCCCGCCGCGCGGGGCCGCGCAAGCTGCAAGATTACATCGTCGTTCCTGGAATAGGAGTATTATACCGCAGTTCGCCCCAAAGCGCCATAGACAGATTTCCCGTTCTGGCGGAATTTCTCAGGTATGCCGCCCGCATTGACAAGCCCGGCATTTCCGGGATATACTATACTGATTTGATTTGTGCCCGTTCTTTAGGAGGAAGCGCCATGCGCACCGGACTGATCACCTTCCACTTTGCCCACCACTACGGGGCCCAGCTCCAGGCCTACGCCACCATGAGGGCTATTCAGGGTCTGGGCCACGACTGCGAGATCATTGACTACCGCCTACCCCACACCACCCGCACCAACCAGCTCTTCAAAAAGGGGGGCGGCGTGCGGGGCATGGCCTCCGACGCCCACACCGCCCTCCACTACGGGGCCTTCCAGCGGCGGTTTACCCGCTTTGAGGCCTTCGTGGCGGAGCAGATGGAGCTGTCGCCGGAGCGGTACACCGCCTTTGACCAGCTCCGGGCCGCCCCGCCGGAGTACGACGTGTACGTGGCGGGCAGCGACCAGATCTGGAATCCCTATATCTTCCAGGACAAGCAGTTCGACCCCTCCTTCCTGCTGGGCTTTGTGAAGGAGGGCCGCCGCATCGCCTACGCCCCCAGCCTGGGTGTGCCGGAGCTGCCGGCGGACAAGGCGGCGCAGCTGCGGGACTTCCTGGCCCCCTTCTCCGCCCTGTCGGTGCGGGAGATGCGGGGGCAGCTACTGCTGAAAGAGGCCGCCGTGCGGGAGGCCCGGGTGGTGCTGGACCCCACCCTGCTGCTCAACGGGGAGGACTGGGGGGCCCTGGCCGCGCCGCCCAGGCACCAGGGGCCCTACATCCTGTGCTACTTCGTCTCCGACCCCGCCGAGGCGGCCCCCTACGCCCTGGCCCTGTCCCGGCGTACCGGCTGGCCCATCGTCCAGCTGGCGGGGGCCCGGCGGAAGATCGAGGGGGCCTCGGAGATCGTCTTTGACGCCGGGCCCCGGGAGTTCCTGGGCCTGTTCCGGCACGCCTCCGCCGTGGTGACCAACTCCTTCCACGGGGCGGCCTTCTCCCTCCAGTTCC
>NZ_JAHZDL010000086.1:0-9551 GCF_019422385.1 Flavonifractor sp. | reverse complement strand
AGGTGATGGTGATGCCGCGCTCCTGCTCCTGAGCCATCCAGTCCATGGTGGCGGTACCGTCGTGGGTCTCGCCGATCTTGTAGTTGACGCCGGTGTAGTAGAGAATACGCTCGGTGGTAGTCGTCTTACCGGCGTCGATGTGGGCCATGATGCCGATGTTGCGCGTATTCTCCAGAGATACTTTTCTAGGCATACTCTAACTCCTTATTACCAGCGATAGTGCGCGAAAGCCTTGTTGGACTCGGCCATCTTGTGGGTGTCCTCGCGCTTCTTCACTGCGGAGCCGAGGTTGTTGGCGGCGTCCATGATCTCGCCGGCCAGCCGCTCCTTCATGGTCTTCTCGCTGCGGGCGCGGGAGTAGTTGGTCAGCCAGCGCAGACCCAGGGTCTGGCGGCGCTCGGGACGAACCTCGATGGGCACCTGATAGGTGGCGCCGCCCACGCGGCGGGCCTTAACCTCCAGGGACGGCATGATGTTCTCCAGAGCGGCGGTGAACACGTCCAGGGGATCCTTCTCGGTCTTCTCCTTGATGATGTCGAAAGCACCGTAGACGACCTTCTGGGCCACGCCCTTCTTGCCGTCCAGCATGATGCTGTTGACCAGCTTGGTCACCAGGACGGAATTGTAGATAGGATCGGGCAGGACCTCCCGCTTGGGTACGTTTCCTCTTCTGGGCACTTTGCTTCCCTCCTTCATAGTATGATTTCATAGGTACTCGAAGGCTGTTCAAAAGCCCCCGTGTAAGACAAGTGCCTGCTTGTCCAGTGCCCCGCGGAAAACGCCCCTATTATATAGGTAAGCGCTTTCGCAAGGACAACTGCCTTGCGCTTGACGCGCGTTAGTTCTTCTTCAATGGGTTGTGCAAGTATTTTCCGCAGAAAATTACTTCTTGCCGGCCTTGGGACGCTTGGCGCCGTACTTGGAACGGCCCTGCATACGGCCGTTGACGCCCTGGGCATCGAGGGTGCCGCGGATGATGTGGTAGCGAACGCCGGGCAGATCCTTGACACGGCCGCCGCGGATCATGACCACGGAGTGCTCCTGCAGGTTGTGGCCGACACCGGGGATATAGGCGGTGACCTCCATCCCGTTGGTCAGACGCACACGGGCGATCTTACGCAGAGCGGAGTTCGGCTTCTTGGGGGTGGCGGTACGAACCGCAGTGCACACACCTCTCTTCTGGGGAGAAGGCAGGTCGGTCATGCGGTTCTGCAGGGTGTTCAGGCCCTTCTGCATGGCGGGCGCGGTGGACTTGGTGACGGCCACCTCACGGCCCTTACGGACGAGCTGGTTGAACGTAGGCATGGTTTTCCTCCTTTCTTGGTTTCTAAAGAATATATTTTAACGAAACGGTGGTGAATTATACCGCCTCGCTAAAATCAGGCCAACAGGGCGGCCACCGCGCTGGGCACGGCGATGCCGCAGGCGGAGCCCAGTTCCTTCATCTGGGACACCCGCTCCACCGGGATGTCCTTCTCCCGGCACAGCTCCTCCACCGGGCCGGTGACCCGGGGATCGGCATCCTCCGCCAGGAAGACGCGGGCGGCCCTGCCGTCCTCGATGGCCCTTCTGGTCTGCTTGACCCCGGCCACCCTGGCGCCCTGCTTGAGCTCCGACAGCATACGGCAACGCCTCCCATCCCTTGATTTCTCGGAAAAAGCGCCCTGTTTCAGGGCAGAATTTTCCCTTCGGCAGGCATACCTGCGCAATTTGGGATTATATCATAGTGAAAAATTGAAGTCAAGCAGAATTTTGCTAGAATTTGCAAGGCTTTGGGCCTCTCTCCCGTCAGAAATGACAGGGAGGCGGAGACAGATGCGTCTCCGCCTCCCTGCCAGGGGAGAAAACGGGAGGATCAGAAGGGCCCGTAGCCGATCTGGTTGGCGATGACAATGAGGATGAAGCCCGCGGCAATGAGGCAGGCATAGATCTTCCAGGCGAACTTGAACCAGTGTCCGTAGTCCATGCCGCACAGGGAGAGCTGCAGCAGAGAGGCGGTGGGCCAGAAGGTGTTGGTGAAGCCATCGCCGTACTGATAGGCCAGCACCAGCACCTGCTGGTTGATGCCCAGCACCTGGCCCAGGGGCTCCAGAATGGGCATCATGACCACGGCCTTGCCGCTGCCGGAGGAGACGAAGAAGTTGAACAGGGTGACAAAGGCGTAGATGATCAGCAGGGTGATGACCGGGCTCTTGCCCTCCAGCAGGCCGGCCACGGAATGGATAATAGTATCTGTGATGTTGCCCTCGGTGAGCAGGACGGACACGGCCCGGCTGAAGCCGATGACCATGGTGGGGGCGATGGTGCCCGCCATGCCCTTGCCGAACTCCACGCAGGCCTCGGAGGGGTTCAGCCGGAACAGGATCACACCCAGGATGGTGACAGGGAAGTAGATGGCGGCGATCTGCGGCAGGCCCCAGGACCAGAGGAGGGAGCCGAACACGGAGAGCACGATGGTGGCCAGGAACACGACGATGAGAATCACCCGTTTGGCGTTAAACTCCAGCCCTTCCTCAAACTTCATGGGAGCGGTCTGCTCCTGGAGGTAGTTCTCACCCATCACGCTGTACTTGGGGTTCTTCTTGATCTGGATGCAGTAGCGCAGCAGGAAGAACAGGGCGATGACATAGAACACCACCAGGCCCACCGCCCGGAAGGCGATGCCGGAGTACATGGGCAGACCCACCAGGGTCTGGGCCACGCCGGTGGTATAGGGGTTGACCATGCCGCAGGTGAAGCCCACGGCGGTGGACAGCAGGATAACCGCGGTGCCCACCATCTTGTCATAGCCTAGTGTGATGAACAGGGATATGATAATGGGGTAGAAGGGGTACAGAGCATCCAGATAGCCGATGACGCCCAGGCCGGTAAACATGGTGAAGAAGATCACCACCACGGCGATGCCCATGTTGCCGGCGCCCTTGATCATGGTCTGGATGCCGGCGGAGAAGGCGCCGGTCATGTTGATGATCTGGATGCAGCCGCTGATAAGCAGCACGGAGCCGATGATGCTGGCGCTCTCCACGAAGCCCTGATGGAGGGAGGTGAAGAACTGCAGGAAGCCCACAGGGGTCTGGTCCACATAGGTGAAGCTGTTGGGATCCACCGCACCGCTGGCGTCGCGGACATAGGAGCCGGCGGGGATCACGTAGGTCAGAACCGTGATGATGAGCATCAGGATCAGGATGACGATGTACACGTGGGGCAGACTGAAGCCTTTTTTCTTTCTCAGCGTATTACCCATTTCTCAAAACCTCCTCATATTTTCCCCGAACAGGGGTATTTCACTCAGCCCTGGGCGCGCTTTTTCAGCCACTCCACGGCACAATTGGCCAGGATGGCACTGCCCAGAGGCAGGGCGCTCTCATCCAGCACCATGTTGGGGTTGTGCAGGGGGTAGTTCTCCGGGGAGCCGGCGCCCATGAAGGCATAGAAGCCGGGCACCAGCCGGGTCACGTGGCCGAAGTCCTCGGCCCCCTTCATGGGCGGCGCGGCGGATACGTTCCCCTCGCCCAGAACCTGCTCCACAAAGGGGACGATCTCGGCGGAGAAGCCGGCGTCACAGACGGTGCTGGGAGTCTTGAGCACCCGCACCGAGTAGGTGCCACGCCATGCCTTAATGTAGTGCTCCAGAATCTCAGGGATGCGCTCCACCAGGTGGTCGTAGGCCTCGGGGCTCAGCGTGCGGAAGGACACCATGATCTCTGCCGTGTCTGGGATGATGTTGGAGGCCCGGCCGCCGTTGAGGGCTCCCACCGTCAGGGTGGCGAAGGCATCGGGATCCACCTCCCGGGGGATGAGCATGTTCAGCGCCGAACACACCTGGGTGGCGATATTCACCGGATCCACAGTCTTCTGGGGTTCGGAGGAGTGGCCGCCCTTGCCCTGAATGCTGACGATGAAGGTGGCCATGGCACCGGAGGCCACGCCAGGGGAATAGGTCAGCTTGCCCACCTCCACCTGAGGGCCCACGTGAAGGGCCATGGCGGCGTCCACCTTGGGGTTCTCCAGCAGGCCGTCCTCCACCATGGTGCGGGAGCCGTAGCCCATCTCCTCGCCGGGCTGGAACATGAGCTTCACCGTGCCGGGGAGCTGATCCTCCATGTCCTTCAGAATGCGGGCCGCGCCCAGCAGCATGGCGGCGTGGGCGTCGTGGCCGCACATGTGGGCCGTGTTCCCCTTGGACGCGAAGTCCAGGCCGGTGGTCTCCTCCATGGGCAGGCCGTCCATATCCGCCCGCAGCAGGATGCAGGGACCGCCCTTGCCGATGACCCCCACCACGCCGGTGGAGGTGGGGGCATCAGGATAGCCGGCGAACACCATCTTCTCCCGGTCCTCCTCGGAGTGGACACCGCAGTCTTTGTGCTCGATGCCCATCTCGGTGAGGCGCTGCTTCACATACTCCGCCGTCTTGGGCGTGTACACGCCCACCTCGGGGATCTGGTGGAGGCAGCGCCGGTCCGCCACGATCTGCGCCTGAAGAGCCTTGGCTTTTTCCAGCATTTCATTCATAATAATGAGGGCTCCTTTCCTGTGTTTGGTTCCTTCCGCAAGCGCCCGTTCAGGCGCGATACACGGTATTTCCGTTGAGCACGGTCTCCAGCACCTTCACCTGGGGGAAGGTGTCCGGGTCGATGTCGAACAAATCCTGGTCCAGCACCACCAGGTCGGCCAGCTTGCCCAGCTCCAGGGTGCCGCGGACGGCCTCGTCCCGGCTGGGCCAGGCCGCGTCGGAGGTGAACAGGCGCACCGCCTGCTCCACGCTGAGGGCCTGCTCCGGCAGGTAGGTCTTGGTGCCCGCCCGGTTCTTCCGGGTGATGGCGGCGCGCATGTTGTCCAGCACGTCGAAGGGCTCCACCGGGCAGTCGGAGCCGCCGCTGACCTTGATGCCCAGATCCTCCATGCTCTTCCAGTTGTAGCAGTCCCTGGCGTGGCGCTCCCCCACCCGCTCCTCGATGATGTTCATGTCCGCGTCGATGAAGATGGGCTGGATATAGGCCTGGAGCCCCAGCACCTTCATCAGCCGCAGCAGGGCCGGCGAGGTGGTCTGGGCGTGGACAATGCCGTGGCGGTGATCCGGCCAGGGATTGGCCTCCTCCGCCTTGTAGATGGCGTCGCACACCTTCTGGAAGGCCAGATCGCCGATGGCGTGGACGGCTACGTCCATGTGCTGGTCGTGGGCCGCCTTGATCCAGGCGCACAGCTCCTCCTCGGTGTAGATGGGGATGCCGTGGTTGCTCCGGTCGTCCACATAGCCGTCGATCATCTCGGCGGACTTGGCGCCCAGGGAGCCGTCCTGGAGCAGCTTGCGGGGGCCGGTGCGGAAGAGGCTGGTGCGGTCGGCCGGGTCGCTGCGCACCGCCAGGAAGCGGTCGAAGTCCGCCTGATCCACCAGGCACTGCTCATAGACCCGGACGGTCAGTTTCCCCTCAGCCTCCATCTCCCGGAACAGGCCGACGAGGTGGATGGGATCCATCCCCGCGATCACCTTCAGATCGTCGGAGTGGACGCAGGTGATGCCGGCGGCGTTGAGATCCCGCTGGCCGATCTCGATGAGCTCCCGCACGTAGGCGTCGTCCGCCTTGGGGAAGATCTCCATATACAGGCGGGCGGCGTCCTCCCGCAGCAGGCCGTTGATGAAGTCCACGTGGCTGATGGTCTCCGAGTCCACGTTCTTCAGCGCCCGGATGCGCTCCAGCATCACGGTGTTGCAGGCGGCGATGTGGGCGCAGGTGCGCAGCATGCACACGGGGATCTCGGTGGAGATGCGGTCCATGTCCTCCCGGGTGGGCATGCGGCCCTCCTTCATGGTCTCCTGATTCCAGCCCATGCCCAGCAGGTAATCGGGATGGTTTTTCTCAATCCGCTCCCGGCACCGGTCCACGATGGTCTCGATGGAGTCCACCCCAAACAGGGCCACATTCTTCTGGAACATGGAATAGTAGAGCATGTGCATGTGGGTGTCGTTGAAGCCGGGCAGGACCATGGCTCCCTGGAGATCCCGCTTCTCGTCCCAGCTCTGGGCCAGGGCCTCCGCGGTGGTGCCCAGGTACACCAGCTTGTCTCCCTCCGTTCCCACGGCCTCATAGCGGGTCATGGCCCCGTCCATGGACACGACCTTGCCGTTATACCAAAGTCTTCTCATATATTCCCTTCCTTTCCCGCCCTCAGGCAAATTCTATATAGCATCTTTGCAATTTTCATGCCAAAACCGGTCAACATGCACAAAAAGCCGCCGGAACCCTCTGTCCCGCAGGGGATACAGCCTTTGCTGCCCTCCTGACAGAGTGGTTCCGGCGGCCTGTTCGATGCCGCTTAAAAAGTAAATATTGTCAAAATTTTTTGCGGATGCAAAATTTTTTACAGGTCATATTTTTGCAGCTTGTACTTCAGATTCTGGCGGGACAGCCCCAGGCTGCGCGCCGTAGCCGAGATGGAGCCGCACCGCTCCATGGCCTGCTGAATCAACCCTTTTTCATACCGCTCCACCGCCTGGCTGAGGGAGATCCCCTCCTCCGGCGGCGGTGCCGGGGCCGCCGGGCGGGTCTGCTGTTCCGTCCCGCCGCCCAGCTTCTCCTCCAGATCCTCCGCAGTCAGCAGCTCGCCCCGGGCAATGGCAAAGGCACCCTCCACCGCGTTGCGCAGCTGGCGGATGTTGCCCGGCCAGCGGTACCGGCGGAACCGCTCCGCCACCTCTGGGGTCACGCCGCGGATGTTCCGTTTCATGGAGCGATTATACTGCTCGATAAAATAGTTTGTCAACAGCGGGATGTCCTCCGGACGCTCCCGCAGGGGCGGCAGGTTGAGCCGCACCACGCCCAGGCGGTAGTACAGATCCTCCCGCAGCTTTCCCGAGCGGAGCAGCTCCTCCGGCGGCTCGTTCACCGCCGCCACGATGCGCACGTCGAAGGGTGTGTCCCGGCTGCCCCCCAGGCGGCGGGCCTTCTTCTCCTCCAGAGCCTTGAGCAGCTTAGCCTGCAGGCCGATGTCCATGGAGTTGATCTCGTCCAGAAAGAGGGTGCCGCCGTTGGCCTCCTCAAAGAGGCCCTTGCGGGTGAGGGCGCCGGTGTAGCTGCCCTTCTCCGTGCCGAAGAAGAGGCTCTCCAGCAGGTTGCTGGGGATAGCCGCGCAGTTCTGAGCCACAAAGGGCTCCCCGCCCCGGGGCCCCTCGCTGTGGAGGGCCTCAGCCACCAGTTCCTTGCCAGTGCCCGTCTCCCCATAGATCAGTACCGGGGAGTCCAGCTGGGCGGCGGAGCGGATGCGCCGCTTGAGATCCTCCATCTTCGGGGACTGGGTCACGATGCGTCCCAGGGTGGACAGGCCGCCCCGGCGGCCGCCCCGGACAATGCGCTGGCCCACCACATAGAAGCGGGCGCAGTCCACCGCTCCCTCCACCTCACCGTTCACCACGATGGGGATGGTGGTGGCGTCCAGCTCCACCTGCTCTCCCCGGCTGTTCACCAGCTCCTGCCGCTGGTCGTAGATGGCCTGTCCCGTCCGCAGGGCCCGCAGGATGGTGCTGCTGTCTTCATCCAGGCCGGGGTAGAGCTCCCGGATGTGGTGGCCCACCGTCTCCTCCTCTTTCCAATAATAGTTCATGGCGATGCGGTGATCCCGAATGATGCCGTTCTTATCCACAATGAGGATTCCGTCCGTGTCCTCGCACACCCGGATGATCGCCCGGATCTGCTCCAAATAGCGTTCCGCCATGCCGCATCTCCCTCCCATGCACCTGCGATGATATGAAAAAAATCTGGATTCCTCCAGATTTCCATAAAAACCAGTTGACTTTTCCACTTCATACATGGTATACTAAAACGCTCTTACGTTTCGATAGCGCTTTTCCCAATATCCTCCCATGTTGCACCCACTATACCACGGGCGGAGGAAAAGCGCAAGAGAATTTTTTCACGTTTTATCCACGCATCCGGGTGTGCACATTCCCTTTGCCGCCGCTCCGGACGCGGGAGCACGAAGCAGCCGCAGCAGCCGGGAGTCCCTGCCCCACAGCGGACTCCCCATTACGAAAACGAGGTGTTGTTTCTAAGATGGTCAAGGACGTCTACTACGGCAAGACCCTCCGCAAGAGCTTTGCCCGCCACGAGGAGATCCTGGATATGCCCAACCTCCTGGAGGTGCAGAAGAACTCCTACCAGTGGTTCCTGGACACGGGACTGCGGGAGGTATTCAAGGATGTGGCATCCATCACCGACTACGCCGGCAACCTGGAGCTGTCCTTCATCGATTATTCCATGGATGAGCCCCCCAAGTACTCCGTGGAGGAGTGCAAGGCCCGGGATGCCACGTACGCCGCCCCCATCAAGGTGCGGGTGCGCCTGCGCAACAAGGAGACCGAGGAGATCAAGGAGCAGGAGATCTTCATGGGCGATTTCCCCCTGATGACCAAGGGCGGCACCTTTGTCATCAACGGCGCCGAGCGGGTCATCGTCTCCCAGATCGTCCGCTCCCCCGGCATCTACTACTCCCGCACCGAGGACAAGTCGGGCGCCATCACCTACGCCACCACCGTCATCCCCTACCGGGGCGCCTGGCTGGAGTATGAGACCGACCCCTCCGACGTGTTCTATGTGCGCATTGACAAGAACCGCAAGCTGCCCATCACCTGCCTGATCCGCGCCGTGGGGCCCAGGACCGACGCGGAGATTCTGGAGCTGTTCGGCGAGGACACCCGGCTGGTGGCCACCCTGGAGAAGGACGCCTGCAAGACCTACGAGGACGCCCTGCTGGAGATCTACCGCAAGCTGCGTCCCGGTGAGCCCCCCACGGTGGACTCCGCCGAGAGCCTGCTCAACGCCCTGTTCTTCGACCCCCGGCGGTACGACCTGTCCGCGGTGGGCCGGTATAAGTTCAACAAGAAGCTGGCCATCTGGTCCCGCCTGGCGGGCCAGACCCTGGCCCTGCCAGTGGTGGATCCCATGACCGGCGAGATCCTGGCCGAGCCCGGCGAGGTGCTCACCCGGGAGAAGGCCCGGGAGCTGGACGCCAAGGGCGTCAATGAGGCCGTGCTGGATCTGGAGGGCACGCAGATCAAGGTGTTCTCCAACCACATGGTGGACATGAAGTACTTTGTGGACTTCGACCCCGCCGAGTGCGGCGTCACCGAGCGGGTGCGCTTCTCTGTTCTGCAGGAGCTGCTGCAGGAGTTCTCCGGCGAGGAGCTGAAGGAGGCCGTCCGCGACCGCATCGACGAGCTCGTCCCCAAGCACATCATTGTGGACGATATCATGGCGTCCATCAACTACCTCAACTGCCTGGCCCACGGGGTGGGCTCCGCCGACGACATCGACCACCTGGGCAACCGCCGCCTGCGCTGCGTGGGCGAGCTGCTGCAGAACCAGTTCCGCATCGGCTTCAGCCGCATGGAGCGGGTCATCCGGGAGCGGATGACCATCCAGGATCTGGACATCGTCACTCCCCAGTCCCTCATCAACATCCGCCCCGTCACCGCCGCCATCAAGGAGTTCTTCGGCTCCTCCCCCCTGAGCCAGTTCATGGACCAGACCAACCCCCTGGCCGAGCTGACCCACAAG
>NZ_JAHZDL010000085.1:0-9659 GCF_019422385.1 Flavonifractor sp. | reverse complement strand
CCTCTGATACTCTAAGCATTCCGCTTAAAATATCCAGATTGGTGTGGCTTTATGGTGCCGGTGGTGGGACTCGAACCCACATGATGTCGCCATCGGCGGATTTTGAATCCGCTACGTCTACCAATTCCATCACACCGGCAGATTTAATGGGCCCTCCCTGCAGGAGAGAACTGAGGAGAGAACTCGGAAAACCGCTGAAAAGAGTATAACCTGAAACCCTTGAAAAATCAAGGGGTTGCCGGGATGGCAGAACACTACACGCAACGGATTTTGAGTCCGTCACGTCTACCAATTCCATCATACCGGCAAATTGGCTGACAAACATTATACACGATAGCGAGGGAATAGGCAAGCCCTTTCCCGCAGAGATTTTACTGAGCCGGGTGGGCGGCTGTGAGACGGGGCAGCTCATCCAGTATGCCGGTGGCAAGGGCTACATGACCGGCGGGGATCTCCCGGCCGTTCTCCCCGGCGGTGCGGATGGGCCAGCCGCGCCGTCCAGCGCACTGCTGCCGGACGGCGTGTGCCCCGGTCTGTGGATGACGTCCCATCTTTTTTCACCAGTGGGTGCCGGGCGGGTCATCCCCTGATGTAAGACACAGGCTCTCCATGCTCCTCGGACGGAAAGCGCATCCGCCGCAGGCAGAACAGGAACAGCACCGAGCTGATGGCCCAGGTGAGGGGGTAGGCCCAGTAGACCACGTGGATGTCCGGGATGAAGTGGACGGTCACGGTAATGTAGGTGATGCGCAGGGCGCACCAGACGCACAGCATGATGGCCATGGGCACGACGGGGCGGCCCATACCCCGGAGGATGCCTGCGCAGCAGTGGGAGAAGGAGAGCAGGCAGTAGAACAGGGACACCGTGCGGGCATCGTCTACGCCGAAGGATACCACGGTGGGGTCGCTGTTGAACAGGGCGATCAGGAAGGGGGCCAGGGTAAAGATGGCCACCCCGATGAGCTCCGCCAGCACGGGGCTGCAGATGAGGCCAAACTTCATACCCTGGCGCACCCGGTCGAAGCGCCGGGCGCCGATGTTCTGGCTGACAAAGGTGGACAGGGCCAGGGCGAAGCAGGTGACAGGGAGGAAGGCAAAGCCCTCAATCTTGCTGTAGGCGCCGCAGCCGGCCATGGCGGCGGAGCCGAAGGCGTTGATATTGGCCTGGACGATCACGTTGGCCAGGGAGACCACCGAGCTCTGCACACCGGAGGGGATGCCCAGCGTGACCACCTGGCGGAGCATGGGCCCCTCAAAGCGGATGCGCCGCCAGTTCACCCGGTAGCACGCCCGGGTGCGGGTGAGCCTGCGGAAGGCCAGAGAGGCGCTGAGGATCTGGCTGAGGATGGTGGCCAGGGCGGCGGAGCCCACCCCCCAGCGGAACACCGCCACGAAGAGGAGATCCAGCACCACATTGGTCAGGGAGGCCAGGATCAGGTAAACCATGGGGCTGCGGCTGTCCCCCACGGACTGGAGGATGCTGGCCCCCATGTTATAGAGCACCACCGCGATGGAGCCCAGGAAATAGACCCGGAAATAGAGGATGGAGTTGTCGATCACGTCGGCCGGTGTCCCCATCCAGTGGAGGATCAGGGGGGAGAGCACCACGCCCAGCACGGTGAGCACCGCGCCGGCCGCCAGGCCCAGGGCCAGGGTGGTGTGGACGGCCCGCTCCAGATGATCCTCGTCCTCCGCGCCGTAAAAGCGGGCGATGAGCACACCGGCGCCCAGGGACACGCCGTTGATGAAGCCGATGAGCAGCAGGATCAGGCTGGAGGAGGAGCTGACCGCGGCCAGGGCCTGCTGGCCGATGAACTGGCCCACAATCAGCGAGTCCACTGCGTTGTAGAGCTGCTGGAACAGGTTGCTGAGAAAAATCGGCAGCGCGAACAGGAGCATCTTCCGGGGGACGCTGCCGGTGGTCAGCCGGTTCTGGCTGTTGTCGTCCATGGGAGTAACATCTGCCTTCCTGAGGGAGATCAGGGCACGGGCCCCGACTCAGACGGGGCCCGCGCCGGGGGATCGCGCAATGGGTCAACCGGCCGCGGGAGAACGTCATAGGCGGCCCAGATAGCGCCGGACGGTTCCGTTGGCCTGGGCGGTCAGCTCCGCCTCATCGGCGGTAACCAGCTCCCCCTGCTGCACCACGGGCACGCCGTTGGCGATGGTGTAGTCCACCGGGCCCTTGAAGCCCACGGTGCCCAGCAGGGACATGGGGTCAAACTGGGCTCCCGCCAGCTCCACCCGTTCCAGATCGATGAGGAAGCAGTCAGCGGCCATGCCGGCGGCCAGATACCCGATGTCATCCCGGCCCAGTAGCCGGGCGGAGCCCCGGGTGGCGATTTTCAGGATATCGTACCCGGTAGGGGCGTTCTGGCTCCAGTTCAGCCGGTGGAGCAGGTAGCACACCCGCAGCTCCTCCAGCAGGTTGGAGCCGTCGTTGGAGGCGGCACCGTCCACCGCCAGCCCCACCGGCACCCCCCGGCGGAGCATATCGGGCACCCGGCACACGCCGGAGGACAGCTTCATGTTGGAGATGGGGCAGTGGGCCACGCCGGTGCCGGTGGCGGCCAGGACGTCCAGCTCCTCGTCGTTGAAGTGGATGCCGTGGGCGTACCACACGTCGGGGCCAGTCCAGCCCAGCCCCTCCAGGAAGGCCAGGGGCCGCAGGCCGAACTTCTCCAGGGTGTACTGCTCCTCGTCCTTCGTCTCCGCCACGTGGGTGTGCAGGCGCACACCCAGGGCGCGGGCCAGGCGTGCGCTCTCCCGCAGCAGGTCGGTGGACACCGAGAAGGGGGAGCAGGGGGCCAGGGCCACCTGCCGCATGGAGAAGCGGGCCGGATCGTGCCACACCCGCACCAGCCGCTCCGAGTCGGCCAGGATGGCGTCGATGTCCTGCACCACGCTGTCCGGCGGCAGGCCGCCGTCCTTCTTGGACAGATCCATGGAGCCCCGGGAGGCGTGGAACCGCATGCCCAGACGCTCCGCCGCCCGGAACTGGGCGCCGATGAGATCCCCGGCCCGGTTGGGGAACACATAGTGGTGGTCAAAGCAGGTGGTGCAGCCGGTTTTCAGCAGCTCGGCCAGCCCCACCTGGGTGGAGGCGGTCACCACCTCCTCATCCAGGTTCTTCCACACCTCGTACAGGGTCACCAGCCAGGGAAACAGCTCCATCCGCTGCACCTCGGGTAGGTTGCGGGAGAAGAGCTGATAGAGGTGGTGGTGGGTGTTGATCAGGCCGGGATACACCGCCATGGTGGAGGCGTCGATCACCTGGTCGGCCTGGCGCAGCTCGGGGCCGATGTACTCGATGGCGTTGTCCCGGATGAACAGGTTGCTGTGCTCGTGCAGGGTGTCCCTGTCGTCACAGGAGACGATGTAGCGGGCGTTCTTGATCAGCAGGGTGGACATGGCGGGAAACCTCCTTTAACTGGGCTCGTAGGTCAGATAGTAGAAGGGGCCGATCTGAAAGGTGATCTCGTCGGAGCGGAGAAAGAGGGCCCGGTCGATATACAGATCGAACCGGCTGCTGCTCTGGCCGGCCAGGAGTACGGCCTCGGGCCGGGCCTCCCCGTCTGCCAGGACGCTCTCGCGGTCGATGCCCAGGCCGACGGTGATGCTGCCGTCCTCGTTGACCTGGTAGGGGAGGAGGAGCTCACCGCCCTCCCGGGACAGCTGGTGCCGGAGCTCGATGCTGGCGTGGAGAGTATTGGAATCCTGATTGGACTGGGCGAAAGCGGTGAGATAAAAGCTGGTGTCTCCGTCCTGATACAGGAGCAGCTCCAGCTCCCCCTCCGCCTGGCTGATGGGCACCTCCTCGGGAAAGCCCTCCGGCATCTGGTCGCGGGAGAGGGTGAGGGTCAAGGCGGTCTCGGTCTGGCCGGTGATGGCATAGCCCTGCCTGTGGAAGATGCGCTCCAGGGTCAGGGGCTGCCCCCGTACCAGGAGCACAACCGCGCCGGCCAGCAGGATCAGCAGGATCGGCAGCAGAAACAGGGGAATTTTTCTGTGCGGCGCCATGACAACGCCTCCTTTCCGTGTTCCCCCTCATCATAACACAGACCGGCGGGAAAAGAAAGGGCGGCGGGTGGAATCCGCGCCGCCGCCGGCAGTCAAAAACTCAGATGTAAGGATTCGGAGGGAAGGATAGTGTGAAAGGGAACCGTCAGGGTTCCCTTTCGCGTTTGATAATGACCTTTTGAAACTTTATCAGAAGTTTCAAAAGGTCCGGCAGCCCGTTGGAAAGTCAGTAATGACTTTCCAACGGGCTGGGGCGGCGGGCGGAATCCGCGCCGCCGGATCAAATTTGAAAATGGGGGTTGACATATTAGAATATTTGAATATAATAATATTAGAAAGTTTGGATGTGAGGTGAGAGGCATGGATGAACAGAAGGTGGACTACGAGGGGCGGGCGGCTCTGCTTAAGGCCCTGGCCCACCCCGTCCGGCTGCGGATTGTCCGGGGCCTGCTGGTGTGCGGGTGCCGCAACGTGGGCTGTATGGAGGCCAACACCGGCCAGTCCCAGTCCTGCATCTCCCAGCACCTGATGCGCCTCAAGGCCGCCGGGGTGGTCAAGTGCTCCCGGTCGGGCAACGAGGTATACTATGAGATCGCCAACCCGGAGGTGGCGGCGGTGATCGCCGCCCTCTTCGGAGATCGGGAGGGGGAGTACCAGTGTACGACATCGCGGTCGTAGGCGGCGGCCCGGCGGGCCTGTCCGCCGCGGTGCAGGCCAGGGCCCGGGGCAAGTCGGTGGTGGTCATCGGCGGCGACGCCCGGGACAACGCCCTGTACAAGACCCGCCGCATTGACAACTACCTGGGCTTTTTCGGCGCCACGGGGCCGGAGCTGCTGGAGCGGTTCGAGGCACACGCCCGTGAGATGGGCGTGGAGCGCCGAAACGGCCGGGTGCTGAACATTCTGCCCATGGGGACGGAATTTTACCTGGCCGTGGGCAGCGAGGTGGAGCAGGCCCGTGCCGTGGTGCTGGCCACCGGCGTGGTGCAGGCGGGAAAGCTCCCCGGCGAGGCGGAGCACCTGGGCGCGGGGGTGAGCTACTGCGCCACCTGCGACGGGATGCTCTATCGGAATAAGGAGGTCGTGGTAATTGGCCGGGCCGCCGACGCCCCCCATGAGGCCAACTACCTCAGGGAGATCGGCTGCAGGGTCACCTTCGTCAGCCCCCGGCCGCCGGAGGGCCTGCGGCCCGACATCCCCTATGTGCAGGCGGGGAAGCTCCGGGTGCTGGGGGACAGGACGGTGGAGGCCGTGCAGGCCGACAGCGTGACCCTCCCCTGCGAGGGGGTGTTCATCCTCCGGCCCTCCATGGCCCCGGCGGAGCTGCTCCCCGGCCTGGAGCTGGAGGGGAACTACATCCGGGTGGATCGGAACATGGCCGCCAGCGTCCCCGGCGTGTTTGCCGCGGGGGACTGCACCGGGCAGCCCCTCCAGGTCTCCAAGGCCGTGGGGGAGGGTCAGGTGGCGGGCCACCGGGCGGCGGAATATGTGGATACCCTGATTCAAACAGGCTAAACTATATCTGATTTTCAAGACAGAGAAAGGACGGATTCAATATGGCACTGATTCATCTGACGGAAGAGGCGTTTGACAAGGCGACGGCCAGCGGGCTGTCCATGGTGGACTTCTGGGCCTCCTGGTGCGGGCCCTGCAAGATGCTCTCCCCGGTGATCGACGGCCTGGCCCGGAAGTATGAGGGCAGGGTGCTGGTGGGCAAGGTGAACACCGACGACCAGCCCGGCCTGGCCATGCGCTTCGGCGTCATGAGCATTCCCACAGTGGTGTTCCTCAAGGACGGCAAGGAGATCGACCGGAAGGTGGGCGTCATGCCCGAGGCGGCCTATACCGCCGTGTTGGACGCAAATCTGTAAAAACCAGGAAAACAAGCGGGCCGTGGGCCGTCCCAGAAGGCGGCCCACGGCCCTTTGCTTCACTTTTTGCGGGAGATGGGAAAATTTTTTTAGGAAAAGGTTTTGCAATCACTCTTGCAAGGCGGATCAGGTCATAGTATAATACAGTTTACTGTATTTTGTCTATGGAGTGGATTCGGCATGAATCGAACTTTGGAACACATCCTCCCGCGGGTGCAGAAGCCCGCCCGGTACACAGGCGGGGAGTACAACGCGGTGGTGAAGGACCGCCGTGAGGTGGATGTGCGCTACGCCCTGTGCTTCCCCGACACCTATGAGATCGGTATGTCCAACCTGGGCATGCGCATCCTCTACGGTGTGATGAACGAGATGGAGGGGGTGTGGTGCGAGCGGGTGTTTGCCCCCTGGCTGGACATGGAGGCGGAGATGCGCCGGGAGGGCATCCCCCTCTACGGCCTGGAGAGCGGCGACGCCATCGCCGACTTTGATCTCATCGGCTTCTCCCTGGGCTACGAGATGGCCTACACCAACGTGCTCAACATGCTGGATCTGGCCGGCCTGCCCCTGCGCAGTGAGGAGCGGATGGAGCTGACCCCCATCGTGGTGGCGGGAGGCACCTGCGCCTTCAATCCAGAGCCTCTGGCCCCCTTTGTGGATCTGTTTGTCTTGGGCGAGGGGGAGGACGTGAGCGTGGAGCTCATCCAGCTCTACCGGAAGGCCCGGGAGGAGGGCTGGGACAAGGAGGAGTTCCTGACCGCCGCGGCCCGGGTTCCCGGCGTCTATGTGCCCTCCCTCTATGACGTGTCCTACCACGACGACGGCACCGTGGCCGCCATCACCCCCCGGGAGGGGGCCCCGGCAGTGGTGACCAAGCGGATCGTCCAGGACTTCAACAAGAGCTATTTCCCGGTAAAGACCATCGTGCCCTCCACCGAGATCGTCCACGACCGGGTGATGCTGGAGGTGTTCCGGGGCTGCATCCGGGGCTGCCGCTTCTGTCAGGCGGGGTACGCCTACCGGCCGGTGCGGCCCCGCAGCCCCCAGCGGCTCATCCAGCAGGGCATCGAGGCCTGCAAGAACTCCGGCTATCAGGAGATGACCCTTTCCTCCCTGTCCACCAGCGACTACCGGGCGCTGGAGGGGCTGTGCGACGGCCTGCTGGACTGGTGCGAGCCCAACAAGGTGTCCCTGTCCCTGCCCTCCCTGCGGGCGGACAACTTCTCCCTGGGCCTCATGGAGCGGGTGCAGCACGTGCGCAAGTCGGGCCTCACCTTCGCCCCCGAGGCGGGCACCCAGCGCCTGCGGGACGCCATCAACAAGAACGTGACGGAGGAGGAGATCCTCCGCTCCTGCCGCACCGCCTTCTCCGGTGGGTGGAGCAGCGTGAAGCTCTACTTCATGCTGGGCCTGCCCACCGAGACCGACGAGGACGTGCTGGGCATCGCCGAGCTGGCGGAAAAGGTGTATCAGGCGTGGAGGGAGACCACCCCCAACCCCAAGCGGGGGGTGACCATCACCGTGTCCACCGCCTGCTTCGTGCCCAAGCCCCACACCGCCTTCCAGTGGGAGGGGCAGGTGGACATGGACGAGTACCGCCGGCGGGTGAAGCTGCTGCGGGAGCATATGCGGGGCCGGTCCATCCGCTACAACTGGCACGACCCGGACACCAGCTTTTTGGAGGCGGTGTTCTCCCGGGGCGACCGGCGGGTGGCCGAGGTGATCGAGGAGGCCTGGCGCCAGGGCGCCAAGTTCGACGCCTGGAGCGAGTCCTTCGACTTCGACCGCTGGATGGCGGCCTTTGAGGCCTGCGGCCTGGATCCCCGCTTCTACGCCAACCGGGTGCGCTCCAAGGATGAGGTGCTCCCCTGGTCGGTCACCTCCACCGGCGTGACCACCCCCTTCCTGTGGCGGGAGCGGGAGCGGGCCTATCAGGCGGTGATCACCCCCGACTGCCGGGTGCAGTGCACCGGCTGCGGGGCGGACAAGCTGTATCCGGGAGGGAAATGCGATGCCGAAGCATAGATTAGCGTTCAGCAAGGCGGACACCGCCAAGTTCATCTCCCACCTGGATCTCATGCGCACCTTCCAGCGGTCCTTCCTCCGGGCGGACATCGCCGTCAAGCACACCGAGGGCTTCAACCCCCACGCCTTCGTGTCCATCCCCCTGCCGCTGTCGGTGGGCTTCTCCAGCGCCTGCGAGGTGCTGGAGTGCCAGGTGCTCAACGTGCCCCTGGAGGAGGTGCCGGCGCGGATGAACGCCGCCCTGCCGGCGGGGATCACCGTCACCCGCTGCTATGAGGCGGTGCGGCCGGTGAAGGAGCTGTGCTACGTCAACTACATCGTCACCCTGGAGTACGAGAGCGGCGCCCCCTTCGGGGCGGAGCGGGACATCCAGGCCCTGCTGGAGCGGGACAGCCTGGTGATGACCAAGCGGAGCAAGAAGGCCAAGAGCGGCTTTACCGAGGTGGATCTGATCCCCCTGATCGCCCGCGCCTCGGTGGAGGAGCGGCGGGACACCATCGCCCTGGATCTGGTGCTGAAGGCCCAGAACCCGGGCCTTAACCCGGAGCTGGTGGTGGCCGCCGTCCGGGAGCACTGCCCCGACGCCTCCCCCGACTTTGTCAGCATCCACCGCCGCGCGGTGCTGGACGGGAACTTCCAGCCCTGGGAGTGACAATAAGCGAACAAAGCCCCCCGGAGGGATTCTGAACCGAACCAGCAAAAACGGACAATAGACAAAGTCCCCCCCTGATGTAGGAAAATAAGACTACATCAGGGGGGATTCTATATGGCAAGAAGGTATCAAAAAGTGCAGAAGCTTCTGCCAGAAATCAAGCGGATGTTGGAGAGCGGGATGAGCCAGCGGGAAGTTACGGAAAGGCTGGGGCTGGAGGGCGACAGGCCAATCCATGCATTACTGAAACGAGAGCGAAAGAAAGCCATGCAAGTCATGCCCAGCCAGAGAGGACGAAAACCCGCCAGGACTTTGCAGGAATACAAGTATGAAAACAAGCGTCTGAAAATGGAGAATGTACTACTGCGGGATTTTATTACGCTCATGGGGAGGAAGTGAGGCCGAAGGTCAAGTATCAAGTAATTTATCGTCATCAGAGCGCATATCCGGTATCCGTCATGTGCACATTCTTTGGGGTATCCAGGAGCGGTTATTATGATTATGTGAAGCGAATGAATCGGCCCGAGAAGGACGCGCCGCTGGCTGCTCTGCTTCGGAAACAGCAGGAGCATTGCTTTCAAACCTACGGCTATCGCCGGATGCACCTGTGGTTAGAGCGGCAAGGCATCCACCATAACCCGAAAACTGTCCTTAGGGTCATGGAAAAATACGGTCTTTTATCTGAAATTCGGAGAGAGCGGAAGTGGAAGAACCTGGGGCAGCAAGTACATAAATATCAGAATTTACTCAACAGGGAGTTTCACGCAGACAGGCCCAACAGCAAATGGGTAACAGATATTTCTTACATCCAAACGAAGCAGGGGGTACTGTATCTGTCCATGATCCGGGATCTCTATGACAACAGCATCGTGGCTTATAAGACTGGAGCACAGCAGTCAGTGAATCTGGTCCTGGACACCATTCGTCTGGCCATGAAGCGGGAGAAAAGAGGGTCGCTGCGGAGTTGCAGCTCCACAGCGACCAAGGCTTTCAATACACATCCCTAGCATATTTCCAGCTGACTAAACAATACGGCATTTCGCCTTCCATGTCAAGACGGGGAAATCCGTATGACAATGCCATGGCCGAAAATTT
>NZ_JAHZDL010000084.1:0-10029 GCF_019422385.1 Flavonifractor sp. | reverse complement strand
TTCACCAACCTGAAGGGCCACCGCTCCGTGGGCGGCATGCGGGCGTCTATTTACAACGCCATGCCGACCGAGGGCGTGGAGAAGCTGTGCGACTTCATCAAGGCGTTTGACAAGAACAACTGAGGGGAGAGGGCCATATGTATCGAATTAAGACGCTGAATAAAATTTCCCCCGCCGGGCTGTCCGTGCTGGATCAGACCCGCTTTACCATCAGCGGAGACGTGGAGAACGAGGACGGCATTCTGGTTCGCTCCGCTGACATGCACGACTATCAGTTCCCCGACGCCCTGCGGGCCGTGGCCCGGGCGGGCGCGGGCACCAACAACATCCCCATCGACCGCTGCTCCGAGGCGGGCATCGTGGTGTTCAACACCCCCGGCGCCAACGCCAACGCGGTGAAGGAGCTGGCGGTGTGCGCCCTGCTCCTGGCCTCCCGGAAAATCACCGAGGGTGCCGACTGGGTGCGCACCCAGGCCGGCGGGGGTGCCGATGTAGAGAAGGTGGTGGAGAAGGGCAAGAGCCAGTTCGTGGGCCCCGAGATCTCCGGCAAGATGCTGGGCGTCATTGGCCTGGGCGCCATCGGCGTGCAGGTGGCTAACATCGCCACCAAGCTGGGCATGACCGTGTTCGGCTACGACCCCTTCCTGTCGGTGGACGGGGCGCTGGCTCTGTCCCGGCTGGTTCACCGGGCCATGGATCTGGAGACCATCTATAAAAACTGCGACTACATCACCCTCCACGTGCCCCAGACCGCTGAGACCCGCGGCATGCTTAACGAGGACGCCTTCCACATGATGAAGGGCGGCGTGCGCATCCTCAACCTGGCCCGGGGCGGCTTGGTGAACGACGACGACATGTTGGCGGCTCTGGACAGCGGCAAGGTGGCCTGCTACGTCACCGACTTCCCCAACAACAAGATCCTCCAGGGCAAGAACGTGGTGGCCATCCCCCACCTGGGCGCCTCCACCCCCGAGAGCGAGGAGAACTGCGCCGTCATGGCGGCCCAGCAGCTCAGGGACTACCTGGAGAACGGCAACATCACCAACTCGGTGAACCTGCCCACCCTGGTGCAGCCGTGGAGCGGCGAGTGCCGCCTGTGCATCATCCACCGCAACGTGCCCGGCGCCATCGCCAGCATCACCGGCGTGCTGTCCAAGGACGGGGTCAACGTGGAGAACATGACCAACAAGTCCAAGAAGGACTACGCCTACACCGTGGTGGACGTGGGCAGCCGGGTCAGCGACGCCGTGGCAAGCGAGATCCGCGCCCTGGACGGCGTGCTGCGGGTGCGCCTGCTCAACCATTAAAACAGGACAGACCAAACGCGGAGGAACCCCGGTTCCTCCGCGTTTTTTGCAAGGCATTGTAGGGGGGCTTGCCCCCGCCCAGGTTGTCGGTAAACCTTCTTGCCGAAGGACTCGGAGGGAAGGATAGTGTGAAAGGGAACCGTCAGGGTTCCCTTTCGCGTTGGATCAAACAACTTTTTGAAACTTCAAACAAGTTTCAAAAAGTTCAGTAGCCTGTCGAAAAGACTTTTTCGACAGGCTGGGGCGGGGGCTTGCCCCCGCCGCCGTCCGCCGGGAAAAGACTTGTCCCGGCGCGTCAGGTTTTTGCGTTTCCGGCCGTACTGTAGGGTGAAAGGGGGCGAAGGGATGGAGGACATTCTGGATCAAAACCGGGAGGCGGAGCGGATCTTCCGGCAGTACGGCAAGCTGCTCACGGCGGTGGCGGCGGCCCAGCTCCCCGGCCGGCCCGAGGACGCGGAGGAGTGCGTCCAGGACGCGGTGTGGGCCTTTGTGGAGGGCCGGGAGAAGTGGGATCCGGAGCGGGGCAGCGAAAAGACCTGGCTGTGCCTGCTCCTGCGCAGCCGGGCCAGAGACCGCCGCCGGGCCCTGGCGTCCCGGGCGGAGGAGCCCCTGGAGGATCACGTCCACCTGACGGCGGGAGACGAGGCGGAGGGGGCGGCGGTGCGGGACGGCCTGCGCCGGGCCCTGGGGGAGCTGAGCCGGGAGGAGCGGCGGCTGTTCACCCTGCGGTTTGTGTACGGCCTGCCCTCGGCGGAGCTCGGCGGGGTGCTGGGCCTGTCCCCCAACGGGGTGGACGCCCGGGTGAGCCGCCTGCGGAGGAAACTGAAAAGGCTGCTGGCCCGGCAGGGCCTGGGCCTGTGGGAACAGGAGGGAGACGCATGACGCATTACAACTGGGACGAGGCGCTGGGGGCGGAGGGCCTGCTGGCGCTGACGGAGGAGGCGGTGACGCCTCCGCGGCGGGGCCGGGTGTCCCTGAGACGGCTGGCCGCCCTGGCGGCCTGCGTGGGCCTGGTGCTGGGGCTGGTGAATTACCAGGCCCTGGCCGTCGGAGTGCAGGCGGTTTACCGCTATTTTGTGGGCATCGGCGCCACCACGGAGAATGGGGACACCCTCTGGGTGCTGGAGGAGCCTGTCACCTGGACGGAGGGGGACTGGACGTACCGGGTGGACGGCACGCTGCGGGACGGAGAGCTGGAGCTGGAAATCCAGGTGTTCTCTCCTGTCCGGCTTGGAGAGCTCCCCAGGGATTCGCGGTTCCCAGGAAGGCTGACCATGCACTATCGGCTCACGCTGTCCGCCGGAGATGAGGTGCTGGTGGAGGAAAACCATGGGATCGGCCTCTACAGCACCCGCGACGGGGAGGAGGGCAGCTACCATGCCTACCTCCGGGAGCAGGGCTTTCAGACGACCGGGTATACTGCGGTCTCCTGCGCGCTGGCGGAGCCCCCCGCCGAGGGCTGTGTCCTGCGCATGGAGGGGACCATGCGCACGGCGGGGGACTGGGAGATCCCCATCAACCTGGTGCCGGCAGAGGCCACGGCCGCAGTGGAAAAGACCTGGACCCTGCCCCAGGGTGATATGACCATCCTGGTGGCGGAGGACGGCTCATCCCTGTCCGCGTACTTCGACAGCCCGGAGTGGTGGGCCTGGCCCTTTGACATCACCTTCATTGGGGAGTCGGGGGAGAGCTATCCCTGCGGCAATACGTCCGGTTCCTTTGAACTGGACGGCACCGAGCGGTTCGAGGCGATTAAGCCGGATAACATGGCCGAACCGGTGTCGGCGGTGGTCATCAACGGAGTGTCCGTCTCGCGGATCACCATGGAGGATCCGGACTACCACTGGTACGAGGATCTCAACTGGGTCATCGAGCTGCCCCAGTAAACGCAGAGCGCCCTCAGAGGAAGACGGGTTCCGGGGAATTGGTCTATGTGCCGCAGGTGCGGAGCTCCTCTGGCAGCAGGCTGCGCAGCCCCACCCGATAGGCTGGGTGATAGGCCGCCCGGTAGGCCGCCGAGTGGGACACCGGCGGGCAGCCCGCCGCCCGGTAGCCCCTCAGATACTCTGCCAGCGCCGCCGGAGAAAAGGGAAGCAGCCTGGCCTCCGCCGCCCGGATCAGCTCCCACAGGGAGGCCTCCAGCGCCTTCCTGGTGCCGGGACAGACCTCCGCCGAGCGAACGAACCAGCTGTTGAGGGCTTCCAGGCCCACTCCCCAGGCGTCCAGCCGGGACAGGTGTACCCGCACCACGCCGTTTCCCAGCGCCTCATACAGGGGACCGACGGTCTGGGGCACGGCGGCGTACTCCTCCGCCAGCCGTTCCAGGCTCCGGGCCGGGTCGGTGATCAGGTGGCCGCCGCCCAGCACGCTCTGATAGACCAGCTTGACGGCGTCACACGGTTCCATGCGGGGATACCGCGCGCCGTGGACCGACAGGAGCGTCCACAGCGGCTCCATTGAGCACCACCCCTCCTCTCTGCAGCGCCATCACCAGGATGGGGATGAGCACGATATGGCAGATGATGCCGGGAATGGCAGAGGTCACCGCCCCGGCCCAGAAGGCGGACAGAGGAAAGGTGGTGCTCTGCAGCCCGGCGAGCACAAACTGGACGCAGCCCCACACCACACGGCCCAGCACCATGGCGCCGATCAGGGACACATAGATGTAAGCCGGACGCTTGGGCAGAAGGCGGTAGAGCAGCCCGGAGAAGGCGCCATAGGCGGCCAGCTCAAAGGCCATGGCGATGGCGGTGAGGATGGGGGGCATGCCGAACAGCAGGTGGCGCAGCAGCGGGGCGATGAAGCCCACCGCCAGCCCCCAGGGCCAGCCGCAGACAAAGCCGCACAGCAGCACGGGGATATGCATGGGGCTCAGGGCGGAGCCGATCTGGGGGATCTGCCCGGTGAGGAAGGGCAGCAGCAGGGCCAGGGCCAGGAACAGGGCGGAGTAGACCAGCCGGCGGAGCCGGTTGGCGTAGGCGCGGGAGACGGTTTTCATAGTGTCATACCTCCTCAGAACACAAAAAAGGTACCGTTTTCCTTGGGAAAACGATACCTTCCTGGTATTCCTTCATGCAGTCTTCATAGATGTCACAGTGCCGGGAAATGCTGCGCGGGCTCTGGCCCGCCCACCGGCTTCCTGCCGGAATTCTGGTTTATTATACTATTCCCCCGGCGGGCTGTCAAGCCAATTCCTTCAGCACCCGGCCCAGCTCGTCCACGGCGCTGTCCAGCAGGCGGCCCACCGGCATGTCCGCCACCCCGGCCACCAGGTTGTCGCACTGGTTCAGGGGGATGAGAATCCGCCTGGCCCTGGCCTGAGCCACCGCCACCGCCATGGCCGGGGAGATCTCCCCCATCAGTGCGTCGGCGATCACGATGCCCAGCGGCCCCAGGATCACGTCCGCCCGGCGGCAGGCCACCAGCAGAGCGTTCTCTCCCGTGGCCCCCTGGGCCGCGCCCCCCTTGAGCATGGCGGAGGTGGCCAAGCTGTTGGTGCCGATGGCGGTGAGCTCCACCTCCGGGTAGCGGGACAGGATGGCCTTGATGAGCTGCTGCCCGATGCGCCCGCCCTGGCCGTCAATGACTAGTACTTCCATGATTGCGTGTCCTCTCTCCGTTGCAGATTTTTCTATATTATACCGGCATGAGGGGTATCTCGCAAGAAAAAATTTTCGCCACTACAGGGGCACAGCAGGGGCCTGCCACATTTCCCCTTCCCCCAAAAAAGCTGTGCGGGCCCGCGCCAAGTCTCAGCAGTCTCCGTATCCGGTGAGCAGCCGGCGGTCCACCGGCTCCAGCGCCCGGTTCATCCGCCGGGCCACCTGGCCCACCAGCAGGGCGGCGGCCACGGTGCCCTCCCGCACCCCGGCCAGATGCCCCAGGAAGAGCAGGGACAGGGTGCAGGCGATGACCACCAGGGTCACATCGAAGGTCACCTTCATGGTGCCGAACTTCACCGGCGTCACCTGGCACACTGCCAGTACCACACCCTCGCCGGCCATGGTGGCCACACCCGCGGTGACCTCGCAGCTGACGCCTATACCCACCAGGGCGATGCCCACCAGGCAGAGCAGCCACTGCTGCCAGTAGGCGGCAGGCTGGAGGAAGCTCACCAGCCATACGGCGAAATCGGTGAGATAGCCGAATACAATGGCTACCGGCAGCTGGAGCAGCTGCACCGGGTCATACCGCCGCCGGAGGAGCAGGATCTGAATCAGGATAAACACGGCGTTCATGGCAATGGTGGCGGTGCCCACGGTCAGGGGGGTAAACTGGCTGAGGGCATAGGGCACGCTGGAGATGGGGGAGGTGCCCAGATTGGCCTGGATGGAGCAGGCCACCCCCAGGGCCATGACAAACAGGCTGACCACCAAAAACAGCCAGCGGCGGAGCAGCTCCGCCGCGCTTTTTTTCGTCCGCACGGCTCACACCTCCCGTCCGGCGGAGCGGCAGAACCGCTCCAGAGCGGCCCGCAGGGCCTCCACCTCGTCCGGGGACATGGCCCGGGTGGCCTCCTCCTCGGCGGCGGCGAACACCCCGTCCAGGGCCGCCGCGGCCTCCCTCCCCCGCTCCGTCAGGGAGACGTAGAGGGAGCGGCGGTTGCCCGGCCGCTGGCGGCGGGTAATCAGCCCGGCGGACTCCATCCGGATTAAAATGCTCCCCACCGTGGCCGGCTCGATCTCGCAGTAGGCCGCGATGGTCTTCTGATCCCGCTCGCCGAAGCGGTTCAGGTAGTCCAGCACCTTGGGCTGGCCGGAGGTCAGGCCCAGCTTCCCCACCCCGGCCACGATCTTCCGGTTCAGGGTGGTGTGGGCCTTCATCAGTAAGTAGTGCAGGGATTCCATGGGATGTCCTCCATCAATAAGTTTCCTTATTATAAGCGTTCTTATTATAGAGGGATTTTCCTGCCCTGTCAAGCCAAGCAAAAAATCCGGCCGCCCTCAGGGCGGCCGGACTTTTTGCTTGGGCAACTTACTGGAAGGGGGCCATCTCCAGGCGGATGAAGAACCCCTGGGGATGCCTGCACACGGGGCAGAGGGCGGGGGCCATGGTGGCATCCATCACCTGGCCGCAGTTGAGGCACATCCACTTCACCTCCGCGTCGGAGACAAAGAGCCTGTCCTGCTCCATCAGCTGGGCGAACTGGCCGAAGCGGTCGCCGTGGATCTTTTCGATGCCGGCGATCATGGTGAAGATGTGGGCGATCTCAGGGAAACCCTCCTGCCGGGCGGTCTTTGCAAAGCCCGCGTAGTCGTGGCTGTACTCCTGATACTCGTTGTGCTGGGCCGAGCGCAGGTGGTCCAGAATGTCAGGGAACAGCTCCACGGGGTAGGTGCCGTCCACCTGGAGCGACTGGCCGGACACCTGCTCCAGCAGGTTGTAGAACACCTTGGCGTGGGCCTTCTCCTGGTCGGCGGTGAAGGTGAACACGCTCTCCAGCACGTAGAGGTTCTTCTTCCGGGCCAGCCCGGCGGCGAAGGTGTAGCGGTTGCGGGCCTGGCTCTCGCCGGCGAAGGCCCGCATCAGGTTGAGCCTGGTCTGGCTCTGGTCAAAGGCAACGGACATGGGGATCCCTCCTGTTGATATGGATAGCCAAAGCATACCCATCCGGGACTCTTTTCATACCGGAAGCCGGGCAATGCGGAATCTGTCATCCCCAGCAGGAAGGCCGCTCCCGTTTCCTGGCATCAGTCCGCAACGGGCCTCAACGCCCCGTTACCGTGATATTTCTGTAAGCATCGCCTTGATGGTATTGTAGTCCTTCAGGGAAATCCGGTGGATGAATCGCTCTTGGAAATCCAGAGACTCCCGTGAAAAATAGGAAGTTGTAAAAAGGGAGGCAAAGATCGCCCTTTCCGCTTCCACAACGCCGTAGAGCTCCCGCACCACGGAAATGCCGACCGCGCGGTCCGGCCTCCACCGTTTGCATTGCACCAGGCCCAGGAAGGAACCCAGCCCGGCCTTCCGGACGGCGACCACGTCCACGCCCCCATCGTGGGTCAGCGGGGTGCGGGTAACCTGATAGCCCATCCGTGCGAGGAGGGCGGCCACAAAGCCCTCAAACTCCGCCGGCCTCATGCGGTACATCTCCTCCGGCCGCTCCCGCACCAGGCGGAGCAGCTCCTCATTGGCACAGGACAGGTCTACCCGGATGTGTCTGAAGGCGCCGCTGTTTGCGGACAACGGCCGACCGTCCGCACCCAGCAGGGTGGGCAGCGTCTCCAACCGCCGCGCGGGGCCGCCGGTCTCCCGCAGCAGCTCCAGGGCGGTGAGCAGCTTGCGCAGATTTCCATCTGCCCCCTGAAATACCTGGGGTCCGGGCCAGATCCCATCCCGGCCCATCCAATTCCGCCACTGGCTGATCAATTTATCCAGATCTTCGACCGAAAGCGGCCCAAGCCTGACATGCCGGCACCGCCGGGCCAGCTCCTCCGGCACGGGATTTCCGATCATCAGCACCGCCATGGGACCGCCGCTGTCTATATATCTCAAAAGCTCATAAAACCGGTTGAGGAATTTCTCCAGCTCCGGCGTCTGATGCGCCAGCCCGGTGAGTTCATCCGCCACCACCAGGTGCTGCTGCCCGGGAACCCCCTGTCTCCCCCATGCCTCTATGGCGTCCTGGAAATCGTGGTATGTGCCGCACAGGGTCACGCCCCCCGGATAGCGGTCCGCGTACCGCTCCGTATATCTCAGGGCCAGGGCGGTTTTGCCGGAGCCATAATCTCCCTCCAATGCGACCAGGCCTCTGTCCCGCAGGCCAGCAGCGATTTCCTCCAGCTCCCGCTCGTATAGGGGAAGAAAGCAGCGGCTCTTTTCCAAATTCTGAGTCGTCAGGAGTTCAGCAGGAAAAATCGACATGCTTACCGCCCCTCTGTCCGTACCCGCACCTCCACGTAGGCGGAGGTGGTGGCGTCCAGCACCGCCATATAGCCGCAGCGAAAGTCCATCCAGTCCCCCACGTGAACCTGTCCGGCGCAGTCCTCCACGTCCACGATCAGGTGGTCGGAGCTGGCGCCGATCATCTCCGCCCCCGGCAGGGTGGGGGTGAGGGCGGCCCAGGCCACGTCCTGCTTGCCGGCGGCGCAGATGGCCCGCAGGCGCACCCCCCGGTCGGGGTATTCGGGGATGTCCCCCTTGCCGTCCCGCCCCCGCTCGCCGATGGGCACCGAGGGCTTGCGGCGCAGCTCCACCACCTGGGCCTTGAAGTGGAAGGCGTCCTGGTGATAGCCCTCCAGGAAGCGGTTGCCGGTGGTGTCCTCCCCGTAGAGAATGGCCTCCCCCACCCGCAGGTGGTTGATCTCGCGGGGCAGCAGGCCGTCCTCCAGCAGCTTGAGGGTGCAGGTGGCCCCGCCGGACAAGGTGGTGATGTGGAAGCCGTATTTGCTGTTGAGGTAGTCCCGCAGCTCCACCAGGATCTGGGTGTTGGCCACCGAGGGCAGCACGCTGCCGTAGCAGCCCACGTTGGTGCCCAGGCCGATAAGCTCCACGCCGGGGCAGGCCTGGATCTGGGGGGCGATCTCGTCCAGCTGCTCCCTGCCGAACACCCCCTCCCGCAGATCCCCCACGTCGATCATCAGGATGATGGGGTGGACCTTGCCCGCCCGGAGGGCGGCGTCGGACACGGCGCGGATCACCTCGATCTGGCTCTGGAGGCTGCAGTCCGCCCAGCGGACCACGTCCTCCGCCTCGTCCATGGCGGGTATGCGGATGAGCAGGTAGTGCAGGCCGGGTATGGCGGTCTTGGCGGCGGCGATGTTTTTCAGCCGGCTGTCGGCGAAGCGGGTGATCCCGCCGGCCAGGGCGGCCCGGATCACCTCCGGCCGGGCGGAGAAGCCCTTGGTGGCAAAGGTCAGCTCCACCCCCCGGTCGGCGCAGAAGTCGTGGAGCTTTCGGGCGTTTTCCGTGATTTTTCGGGTGTCAATCTCTAAAATGGGCGCATACATGGGTGTCTCAGCCCCTTTCTCAGCTTATCTCCAGTTTACCCCCTATTTTCCCTCTTGACAAGAGGGTATCTATATGTCATACTGTATATGCTGGATATATACAGTAGAACAAGAAGGTGCACCATGGACATTATCATCAGCAATTCCGGCGGCGTGCCGATCTATGACCAGATCACCCGGCAGATGAAGGGCCTCATCCTCCGGGGGGAGCTGAAGGAGGGCGAGGCCCTGCCCTCCATGCGGCTGCTGGCCAAGGAGCTGCGCATCTCCGTCATCACCACCAAGCGGGCCTATGAGGAGCTGGAGCGGGAGGGCTTCATCAACACCGTGCCGGGCAAGGGGTGCTTTGTGGCGCCCCAGAACCCGGAGCTGGTCCATGAGGACGCCCTCCGCCGGGCGGAGGAGCATCTCTCCCAGGCGGTGGACATCGCCAAGACCGCCGGCCTCACCCTCTCCGAGCTCACCGAGACCCTCAACCTATTGTATGGAGACGAAACGGTATGAAAAACGCATTGGAAGTGTCCCATCTCACCAAGGATTACGGCTCCTTCAAGCTGGACGACGTGTCCTTCACCGTGCCCGGCGGCACCATCATGGGCCTGATCGGGGAGAACGGCGCGGGCAAGTCCACCACCATCAAGTGCATTCTCAACCTGGTCCGCCGGGACGGCGGGGAGATCCAGGTGCTGGGGCTGGATAATCTGAGGGATGAGCAGGCCGTCAAGGCCCAGGTGGGGGTGGTGCTGGACGAGACCACCTTCCACGACGGCCTC
>NZ_JAHZDL010000083.1:0-10194 GCF_019422385.1 Flavonifractor sp. | reverse complement strand
TATGAGAAGGACGGGGCCCTGTGGCTCAACACCACCGCCCTGCTCAAGCAGAAGTATCTGGGCGAGGGCAAGACCCAGGAGCAGGTGGACAAGCTGGATCTGAAGGACGACGTGCTCCGCCGGGCCAACGGGTTCTACACCTACTTCGCCGCCGACATCGCCTACCACCGCAACAAGCTGGAGAAGCGGGGCTTCTCCAAGGCCATCAACATCTGGGGCGCTGACCACCACGGCCACGTGGCCCGCCTCCAGGCCGCCCTGGACGGCCTGGGCCTGGACGGCTCCCACAGGCTGATCATCGTGCTGATGCAGCTGGTCAACCTGCTCCAGGACGGGCAGCCCGTCCGCATGTCCAAGCGCTCCGGCAAGGCCATCGCCCTGCGGGATCTGCTGGACGAGGTGAGCGTGGACGCCGCCCGGTTCTTCTTCAGCTCCCGCTCCTCCACCTCCGCCCTGGACTTCGATCTGGATCTGGCGGTGCGGGAGGACTCCGAGAACCCGGTATACTACGTTCAGTACGCCCACGCCCGCATCTGCTCCCTCATCGCCCGGCTGGCCGAGGAGGGGGACAAGGTGCCCGACGCGGCGGAGGTGGATCCCGCCGTGTTCTCCACCGAGGAGGAAAAGAGCCTCATCAAGACCCTGTCCCAGCTGCCCGAGACCATCCGGCTCTCCGCCCGGGACTACGACCCCTCCCACGTGAACCGCTACCTCACCACCCTGGCCGGGGAGTTCCACCGGTTCTACAACTCCTGCCGCATCAAGGGGGAGGCGCCGGAGGTTCTGGCCGCCCGGCTCAAGCTGTCCGACACCGTGCGGGCCGTGATCGCCAACTGCCTGGCCCTGCTGGGCGTCTCCGCGCCGGAGAAAATGTAAATAGTAAAAATGCGGGGGCGCTTCCAGAGGAAGCGCCCCCGCATTGTGTGTGATATCCGGGAGAGCTATATGAGCAGGAGCAGAAGGCGTACGAAAAAGTAGGCCGCCGGCGGCAGCAGCATGAGCAGGGAGCGGACCAGGGGCAGGGCGCGGTAGTCCCGGGGGCCCTGGTCATACTCCGTGGCCGCCATGGGGTTGTCCTGATAGATCTGCCACTCCCCGATGTAGTTGCGCCCGCCCATACAGCAGAACAGGACAACCACCAGCAGCAGGAGCATGGGCAGGGTCAGGTTCCACCCCAGAAGCGCCCCCGCGGCCACGGCCGCCCCCACAATTCCGTAATAGACGCCAAAGCCGATAACATCTTTTTGTGAAGCCGGAAAGACGCCGAGAGCCTGGACTGGCGCATAAGCACACATCCTCTCGTGGAGATTGGGGAAGCGCGGGACTTGCGCAATGGAACCTCTGGGCTTACTCCATGATAGCACTGCTTCTCCCCTGGCACAAGGGTTTTCCACCCTCCCCAGTGAGTTTCTTACATTTGTTTAAAGAAACTAAAAACATTCACTTAACGATCTGTTAATTGGTGTGTAACACTCTTGTAATCTTTTGAAAACGTGGTATGATAGGCTCTACGCTCGGAGGACCCCCTCCGCGCGGACTCCTTCCAACCCCGCAACGGAGGATTACAGACATGACTTTGCTGGAACTTGTAAAAGATCTGAACGTGACCATTGTGGTCCTGTTCACTCTGCTGTACCTGTATCAGGGCTTTTATGTGGTGGTGGGCCTGGTCCGCCGCCGCTGGACCGACCGGCACCAGCCGGAGAAGCTCCACCGCTTCGCTGCCATCGTCTCCGCCCGCAATGAGGAGGTGGTGATCGGCGAACTGCTGGAGAGCCTGCGAAAACAGGATTACCCGGCGGAGCTGCTGGATCTGTATGTGGTGGCGGACAACTGCACCGACGGCACCGCCGAGGCCGCCCGCCGGGCGGGGGCCTTCGTCTACGAGCGCTTTGACCAGAGCAAAAAGGGCAAGGGCTATGCCATGGACTACCTCTTCCGCCGCCTGGCGGAGGAGGGGAAGGACGTCTACGACGGCTACTTCGTTTTTGACGCGGACAACCTGGTGGATCCCGGCTTCGTCGCCGAGATGAACCGCACCTTCGACCGGGGCTATGACGCGGTGACCTGCTACCGCAACTCCAAGAACTTCGGCACCAACTGGATCTCCGCCGGCTACTCCATCTGGTTCCTGCGGGAGGCCCGGTTCCTCAACTTCCCCCGCACCCTGCTGGGCACCAACTGCCACGTGTCCGGCACCGGCTTCCTGGTGTCCGCCCAGGTGATCCGGGAAAACGGCGGCTGGCCCTTCCACCTGCTCACCGAGGACATCCAGTTCTCCGTGGACTGCGCCATCCGGGGCCGCCGCATCGGCTACTGCGACAAGGCGGTGGTCTACGATGAGCAGCCCACCACCTTCCGCCAGTCCTGGGATCAGCGGCTGCGCTGGTCTAAGGGCTTCTATCAGGTGGATCGGGCCTACACCCTCCCTCTGCTGAAGGGCTGCCTCCGCTGGGGGCACAAGGGCACCTCCTGCTACGACATGTTCGCCACCGTGGCCCCCGGCATGCTGCTCACGCTGTTCATCATCCTGTTCAACGGCGTGGTGCTGGCCGCCTGCCTCACCCAGCCCACCCACATGGCCGCCCGCATCATCCACGAGTGCCTGGGCTTCATCGGCTCCAACCTGTGGAACTTCTACCTGGGCCTGCTGGCCTACGGCATGCTGACGGTGCTGTCTGAGTGGCGCCACATCAGCGCCGCGCCGATGCAGAAGATCGGGTATGTGTTCACCTTCCCCGTCTTCATGTTCACCTACATCCCCATCTCCATCGCCGCCCTGGTGCGGAAGGTGGAGTGGAAGCCCATCTACCACACCGCCGCCAAAAAGCTCAACGAGCTGGGATAATGCCAGAGAGAGCCGGGGATTTCCCCGGCTCCCTGAGACTGTCGAAAAAGTGGCTTTGCCACTTTTTCGAGCCGGATGCAGTCCGCCGCGCGCAGGATTTGTCCGCTTCAAGCGGACAAATCCCACACTTGCGGCCTGAGAAGTGTTTTCTCCGACGCACACCCCCCAGGGGGCCCTCTCTTGCCCCTTCGGGGCAATTCACCTTGTGTCGCCGGAGAAAACAGATTCCAATTTTTTCGCGCCTGCGGGCGCGAACTCTGCGAGACTGTTTCGGCATGCTGAGGGAGCCGGGGATCTCCCCGGCTCCCTGCTTGTCCGGACAGGCGGGTTTCCGCCCCCCGCCTCTTGCATTTACCGGGCCCTTTGTGCTATACTAGCTTGCAAATGCGCCATGCGCAAATTTTCAGGAGGAACGAACGAACTATGGACACCATCCCCCCCTTATCCGCCCCCATCCTGCTGGACGGCGCCACCGGCACCGAGCTGCACAAACTGGGCATGCCCCATGGCGTCTGCACCGAGCAGTGGGTGTTGGAGCACCCCGACGCCCTGCTGGAGCTCCAGCGCGCCTACGTGGACGCGGGCAGCCAGGTGCTCATCGCCCCCACCTTCGGGGCCAATCGGGTGACGCTGGCCCGGTACGGCCTGAGCGGCCAGGTATCGGTGTACAACCGGCGACTGGCGGCCCTGACCCGGAAGGCCGCGGGCGGCAAAGCCAGGGTGGCGGGGGATCTGGCCCCCACGGGGAAGTCCATCGTCCCCTTCGGCGACGCCAGCTTTGAGGAGCTGGTGGACATCTACACCGAGCAGGCCGCCGCCCTGGAGGCGGCGGGGGTGGATCTCTTCCTCCTCGAGACCACCATGACCATGGCGGAGGCCCGGGCGGCGGTGCTGGCCTGCAAGAGCGTTTCCGCCAAGCCCGTGTGGGTCACCTTCACCTGCGACGAGAACGGCCGCACCCCCTCCGGCACCGACGTGCTGGCCGCCCTCATCGTCATGCAGGGCATGGGGGTGGACGCCTTCGGCCTCAACTGCTGCGCCGGCCCGGCGGAGATGCTGGAGCAGCTGCGCCGCCTGACCCCCTACGCCTCGGTGCCGCTGATTGCCAAGCCCAACGCCGGCCTGCCCCAGGTGGTGGACGGGAAGGCCGTATACCGCTGCACGCCGGGGGAGCTGGCCGCCTACGCCGCCCCCTTCGCCGAGGCCGGCGTGCGCATCTTCGGCGGCTGCTGCGGCACCACGCCGGAGCACATCGCCGCCCTGGGGGACGCGGTGGCGGCGGTGGACTTCTCCGCCTTTGCCCCGCCGGAGCGGGATCCCGACGTGATCCCCTGCGCCAGCGAGAAGGAGGCCCGGTTCATCACCCCCGACGTGGACGTGGGCGAGACCATCGAGTGCTCCCCCGACCTGATGGAGGACATCCTGGCCGCGGAGGAGGAGGCCCCTCAGGGAGCCCTGAAGATCGCCATCCTGGAGGAGGACGATCTGGATATCTTCGCCGAGAACCAGTACGTGGTAAAGGACGCCCTGTGCCTGTGGTCGGACGTGCCCGAGCTGCTGGAGAAGGCCCTGCGGCTCTACCAGGGCCGGGCCTTCTGGGACGGCACCGGGGATCTGGACGACGCCTTTCTGGAGGAGATGTCCCACAAGTACGGTTTGGTGCTTTTATAGGCATAGACGGCAGACGATGAGCGGCGGCCCGGCCGGGCCGCCGCTCATCGTGTGGAAAAAGCCTCGCAGAGCTCGCGCCCTCAGGCGCGAAAAAATGGAAATCTGTTTTCTCCGGCGGCATGTGCGTCGGAGAAAACACTTCTCAGGCCGCAAGTGTGGGATTTGTCCGCTTGAAGCGGACAAATCCTGCGCGCGGCGGACTGCATCCTGCTCGAAAAAGCTGCTCTGCCGCTTCTTCGACAGTCTCAGCGGCGGCCCGGCCGGGCCGCCGCTCTTGTCCGCCTATTTCTTCAGAAGCCGCCGGACGGCGGCCTCGTCCAGCAGGTTCACCGTCTGGAACTGCCCCCGGTAAAACACCGCGAAGTTGTTGAACGGACAGGGCAGGGCCTTGGCCTGGGCCAGGCTGTCCACCCGCACCAGGGACAGCGGGATCCCGCCGGCCTCGCAGAACGCCGCGATTTTTTCCACACACTGGTGGATAAAGGGGCACTGGGCGTCGTAGTAGATGGTCAGCTCCTGGCGGTCGATGATCCCCCGTTTGGCACCAGGCGTGAAGCGGGGGAGGGTGCCGTCCAGGGAGAGAGCCAGCAGCTGATAACCGGTCTCCGTGGTATCGGCCACGACAAAGCCGAACCTCCGGGCGAAGGACTGGTCGGAGAGCCACGCCTTCTGCTTCTCCGCCCCCAGCATGCACACGCCTGATTTTCCCTTTGCCCTGGCGTCAGCCAGGCAGGACTCCAGCAGCGCCCGGCCGTATCCCTTCCCCTTGTGGGGGCCAGTGACCCACAGGCAGTAAATGTAGAGGTAGTTGTCCCCCACCACCGGCACCCAGGCCGTCTCCAGGGGGGCGTACTCGATGAAGACCGTGCCCTTCTCGTCCAGCTTGCGGAACACGTGCCCCTCCCGGAGCCGCTCCGCCAGCCACTGCCGCTTGGCCTCCACCCCCGAGTGGGGCTTTTTGCTGCGGATGATACAGCACAGGTGCTCGTCCGCCAGATTCTCCGGCGTCAGGTCGATAAAGTTGGCGGGCATGGCATGTCCCCCCTTAAAGAACCATCAACAGGGTGCCGGCGCAGATCAGGACACAGCCGGCCAGGGATTTCGCGGTGACCTCCTCGCGGAGGAAGACAAAGGCCAGAACCAGGGTGATGACCACGCTGAGCTTGTCGATGGGCGCCACCTGGGAGGCTTTGCCCAGCTGGAGCGCCCGGTAGTAGCACAGCCAGGACGCCCCCGTGGCCAGACCGGACAGAATGAGGAACAGCCAGCTCTTCCGGCTGATGGCGGCGACGCCACCCTGCGCGTGGGTGAGGAACACCATGCCCCAGGCCATGAGTACCACCACCACAGTGCGGATAGCGGTGGCCAGATTGGAGTTGACCCCCTCAATCCCTATCTTGGCCAGGATGGAGGTGAGCGCCGCGAAAACCGCGGATAGGAGCGCGAACAGCAGCCACATGACGGCGGCCCCCTTTCATACCCGCCTATTTTACCACAGAGGCGGGGATTATTCCACCCTCGTTTTGCCGTCAATCCCCCCGACCCCTCTTTTTCAAAATCAGCGAAACCGCCAAAAACCGCACCCTGTTTTTGGAGCGCGCCTCCGGTTTTGTGCCTTGACGGGGCGTTCAAGATACGGTATCATAGAAAGCGGACAAACAAAAATAGCCACAAGATGTAGTGCCAAGCTGGGACGGCGGCCCCGCCCTGTTTTGGCTTTTTTGCTGGACAAGCATCCGAAGAAAGGAACGGAACGCCATGACACTGACCAAGATCCGCAAGCGGGACGGCCGTCTGGCCGACTTCAACGAGGACAAGATCGCCCGGGCCATTGAGAAGGCCTTCAACGCCACCTACAAGCCCGGGCAGGAGGACGTGGCCCGCAAGCTGGCCGACGAGGTGCTCTCCATTCTGGAGGTGGAGGGGGAGCGTCAGCCCGATGTGGAGCACATCCAGGATCTGGTGGAGCGGGTGCTCATGGACAACGGCTATGTCCAGACCGCCAAGGCCTATATCCTCTACCGGGAGGAGCGCAGCCGCGCCCGGGAGATGAACACCCGACTGATGAAGACCTACGAGGACATCACCTTCTCCAAGGCCAAGGACTCCGACATCAAGCGGGAGAACGCCAACATCGACGGCGACACCGCCATGGGCTCCATGCTCAAGTTCGGCTCCGAGGGCGCCAAGCAGTTTTACGACATGTTCGTCCTCAACCCCGACCACGCCCGGGCCCACCGGGAGGGGGACATCCACATCCACGACCTGGACTTTTTGACCCTCACCACCACCTGCTGCCAGATCGACATCAAAAAGCTGTTCGCCGGCGGCTTCTCCACCGGCCACGGCACCCTGCGGGAGCCCAACGACATCTCCTCCTACGCGGCCCTGTGCTGCATCGCCATCCAGTCCAACCAGAACGACCAGCACGGCGGCCAGAGCGTGGTCAACTTCGACTACGGCATGGCCGACGGCGTGCGCAAGACCTTCCGCCGGGTATACCGCCAGAATCTGGCCCGGGCCCTCATGCTGCTGGAGAATCGGGAGGATCCCGAGCAGGAGCTGAAGGGCATCATGGCGGGCATTCAGGAGGACACCGGCCTGACCCCCACCCTGGAGGACTGCGAGGACTACTTCGCCGCCGAGCGGGCCGTTCTGGTGCCTTCCTTCGGCACCGAGGAAGAGATTGAGAAGGCCCAGAGGTTCGCCCACCAGCGGGCGGTGAAGGAGACCGACCGGGCCACCTACCAGGCCATGGAGGCCCTGATCCACAACCTGAACACCATGCACTCCCGGGCCGGGGCCCAGACCCCCTTCTCCTCCATCAACTACGGCATGGACACCTCCCCCGAGGGCCGCATGGTGATGAAGAACGTGATGCTGGCCACCGAGGCCGGCCTGGGCGGCGGCGAGACCCCCATCTTCCCCATCCAGATCTTCCGGGTGAAGGAGGGCGTCAACTACAACCCCGGCGAGCCCAACTACGACCTGTTCCAGCTGGCCATGCGGTGCTCCGCCAAGCGGCTGTTCCCCAACTTCTCCTTCATCGACGCGCCCTTTAACCTGCAGTACTACAGGCCCGGCCATCCGGAGACGGAGATCGCCTACATGGGCTGCCGCACCCGGGTCATCGGCAACGTGTACGACCCCCAGCGGGAGATCTGCAACGGCCGGGGCAACCTGAGCTTCACCACCATCAACCTGCCCCGGCTGGCCATCAAGGCCAAGGGGGACATGGACGCCTTCTTCGAGGGGCTGGACCGGATGCTGGACCTGTGCGTGGACCAGCTGCTGGAGCGGTTTGAGATCCAGTGCCGCAAGCACGTGTACAACTACCCCTTCCTCATGGGCCAGGGGGTGTGGCTGGACTCCGACAAGCTGGACTGGGAGGACGAGGTGCGGGAGGTGCTGAAGCACGGCACCCTGTCCGTGGGGTTCATCGGCCTGGCCGAGACCCTCAAGGCCCTCACCGGCGTCCACCACGGGGAGAGCGAGAAGGCCCAGGTGCTGGGCCTGGAGATCATCTCCCACATGCGGGCACGGATGGATCAGGAGAGCGAGAAGCGGGGGCTGAACTTCTCCCTGCTGGCCACCCCGGCGGAGGGCCTGTCCGGCCGGTTCGTCAAGCTGGACCGGGCCCGGTTCGGCGCCATCGAGGGGATCACCGACCGGGAATACTACACCAACTCCTTCCACGTGCCGGTGTACTACCCCATCTCCGCCTATGACAAGATCAGGATCGAGGCCCCCTACCACGCCCTCACCAACGCCGGCCATATCAGCTACATCGAGATGGACGGCGACCCCACCGACAACCTGGAGGCCTTTGAGAAGGTGATCCGCTGCATGAAGGAGAGCGGCATCGGCTACGGCTCGGTCAACCACCCGGTGGATCGTGACCCGGTGTGCGGCTTCTCCGGCATCATCGGCGACCAGTGCCCCGGCTGCGGCCGCACCGAGGACGACGGCGTGCCCTTCGAGCGCATCCGCCGCATCACCGGCTATCTGGTGGGCACCCTGGACCGCTTCAACAACGCCAAGCGGGCCGAGGAGCGGGACCGGGTGAAGCACAGCGTATAGCTGACGCTTCAACAAAGCGGCCTTGCCGCTTTGTTGAGGGAATGCAGCCCCCTGCGCGCGCCCTTTGGGCACACTTGTGGGCTGAGAAGTGTTTTCTCCCAGGCGCATGTCCTGGGAGAAAACGGATTTGACTTGATTCGCGCCCGCCGGCGCGAACTCTGCGAGGCTTGCCAGAGGGGGTATTTCATGGAACATCATCCTGTTGTCCGCCTGAAGCGGGGGGAGGGCCGGGCCTTCAAGGCCGGCGGCCCCTGGATCTATGACAACGAAATCGGGGAGATCCTGGGCGGGCCCGCCGACGGCGGCATCGTCCGCATCGAGGACTACAACGGCTACCCCCTGGGGGTGGGCTTCCTCAACCGGGCCTCCACCATCGCGGTGCGGGCCCTGTCCCGGAACGCCGACGCCGTCATCGACGAGGCGTTTCTGGAGAAGCGGGTGCGGGCCGCGTGGCAGTACCGCAAGGACACGGTGGACACCGCCTCCTGCCGGGTGATCTTCGGGGAGGCCGACTTCCTCCCCGGCCTGGTGGTGGACAAGTTTTCCGACGTGCTGGTGGTGGAGTCCCTGGCCCTGGGCATCGACAGGCTGAAGCAGACCATCCTGGACCTGCTGGTGAAGGTGCTGGCCGAGGACGGCGTCGCCATCCGGGGCGTGTACGAGCGCAGCGACGCCAAGGTGCGCCTGAAAGAGGGCATGGAGCGGGTGAAGGGCTTTCTGTCCGAGCCCTTCGACCCGGTGGTGGAGATCGTGGAGAACGGCATCCGCTACCAGGTGGACGTGGCCGAGGGGCAGAAGACCGGCTTCTTTTTGGATCAGAAGTACAACCGCCTGGCCATCCAGCCGTTGGCAAAGGGCGGCCGGGCCCTGGACTGCTTCACCCACACCGGGGCCTTCGCCCTCAACGCCGCCAAGGGCGGCGCGGCGGAGGTGATCGGCGTGGACGCCTCCCAGCTGGGGGTGGATCAGGCCGCGAAAAACGCCGCCCTCAACGGCATGGAGGACCGGGTTCGGTTTGTGTGCCGGGACGTGTTCGAGCTGCTGCCCGAGCTGCACCGGCAGGGGGAGCAGTTCGACCTGGTGGTGCTGGATCCGCCGGCCTTTACCAAGTCCCGCGCCTCGGTGAAGAAGGCGGTCACCGGCTACCGGGAGATCAACCTGCGGGGCATCAAGCTGGTGAAAAACGGCGGCTATCTGGCTACCTGCTCCTGCTCCCACTTCATGACGCCGGAGCTGTTTACCAAGACCATCGGGGAGGCTGCCCGGGACGCCCGCCGCCGCCTGCGGCAGGTGGAGTACCGCACCCAGTCCCCCGACCACCCCATCCTGTGGGGGGCCGACCAGTCCTACTACCTGAAGTTCTACATCTTCCAGGTGGTGGATGAACTGTAGGGCGCGGCATCCTTGACGCGCCGCTCCCCCATCCGAGAAATCCAACAGGGCCGCCGCACCGTGCGGCGGCCCTGTTTTTGTAGGAGGAACCATCATGCGCATCGCCAATACCGTGTCCGACTCCATCGTGGACGGCCCCGGCCTGCGGTTCACCGTGTTCACCCAGGGCTGCCCCCACCGCTGCCCCGGCTGCCACAACCCGG
>NZ_JAHZDL010000082.1:0-10208 GCF_019422385.1 Flavonifractor sp. | reverse complement strand
TTCTCATGGCGGAAGGGGTGACTTTTTCGCAAGAAAACGAACCCCTTCCGCCATGCAACTTTTCTCGAAAAAGCGGCTTTGCCGCTTTTTCGACACGCTGAGCCCCGGAACCGGATGGTTCCGGGGCTTTTCAGGGGGAAAGCGGGGGCGTCAGGCCCCGCAGGAGCAGCAGCCGTGCTCCTCGCCGCCGCAGGGGAGGCGGAGGTTCTCGGGCACCTCCTCCCCCCGGCGGCGGTAGTAGTCCGCCAGGGCGGCCTTGATGGCCTCCTCGGCCAGCACGGAGCAGTGCATCTTGTAGGCGGGCAGGCCGTCCAGGGCCTCCGCCACGGCGGCGTTGGTCAGCTCCATGGCCTGCTGGATGGTCTTGCCCTTGATCATCTCGGTGGCCATGGAGGAGGTGGCGATGGCCGAGCCGCAGCCAAAGGTCTGGAACTTCACGTCGGTGATCACGCCGTCCTCGTCGATGTTCAGGTACATCTTCATGATGTCGCCGCACTTGGGGTTGCCCACCTGGCCCACGGCGTTGGCATCGGGGAGGCTGCCCACGTTGCGGGGGTGCTCGAAATGATCCATCACTTTATCAGAATACAGCATATTGAAAACTCCTTTCTCATTCCACAACCCAGGTGGGTTTCTGTTCGGCGGCGTCCCAAACGGGGGACATATTGCGCAGGTAAGCGACTACCTCGGGCACGGCCGCCAGCATGGCGTCCACGTCGGCGTCGGTGTTGTCCGCGCCCAGGGACAGCCGCAGGGAGCCGTGGGCGATGGCGTGGGGCAGGCCGATGGCCAGCAGCACGTGGGAGGGATCCAGGGAGGCGGAGGAGCAGGCCGAGCCGGAGGAGGCGCAGATCCCCCTGGCGTCCAGGTGGAGGAGCAGGGCCTCCCCCTCCACCCCCTCAAAGACGAAGGAGGCGGTGCCGGGAAGCCGGTTTTCCGGATCGCCGGTGAGGCGGGTGTAGGGCAGTCTGGTCAGGCCGCTGATCAGCCTGTCCCGCAGGGCGGACAGCCGGGCGCCCTCCGCCTCCAGCCTGTCCACCGCCTCCTTCAGCGCGGCGGCCATGCCGATGACGCCGGGCACGTTCTCGGTGCCGGAGCGGCGGCCCTTCTCCTGCCCGCCGCCGTGGAGCAGGGGGGGCAGGCGCAGGGGCCTGCGGACATACAGGGCACCCACGCCCTTGGGCCCCTGGAACTTGTGGGCGGACAGGGAGAGGAGATCCACGTTCCACACCTCCACGTCCACCGGGATGTGGCCCACGGCCTGGACGGCGTCGGTGTGGAAGAGGATTTTGTGCTTTCGGGCGACGGCCCCGATCTCGGCCACCGGCTGGATGGTGCCGATCTCGTTGTTGGCGGCCATGATGGAGATGAGGACGGTGTCGGGCCGGACGGCGGCCTCCACGTCGGCGGGGCTCACCCGCCCCAGCTCGTCCACCGGCAGGTAGGTCACGGCATACCCCTGCTTCTCCAGGTGCTGGGCGGTGTGGAGCAGGGCATGGTGCTCGATGGCGGAGGTGATGATGTGGCCGGTGGTTTTCCCCTTGAGGGCCATGAGCTCCACCACGCCCTTGAGGGCCCAGTTGTCCGCCTCGGTGCCGCCGGAGGTGAAGAAGATTTCCTCGGGCTTTGCGCCGATGCAGGCGGCGATATCGGCCCGGGCCCGCTCCAGATCGGCCTTGGCCTCCTGGCCGAAGCGGTAGAGGCTGGAGGGGTTGCCGTAGTGGTCGGTAAAATAGGGGGTCATGGCCGCCAGGGCGGTCTGGGACAGGGCGGTGGTGCCCGCGTGGTCGGCATAGATGAAACGGGACATGGATGTCGCTCCCTTCTAAAATACTAAATTCATATATGTTTACTATGATTATAGCGGCGGCGCGGCCGGTTGTCAAGGGAAATTTTTCGCCCCGCGGAAGGTTTTATTAAACTTTACTTAAAACGCCTGTTTTCCGTTGACGGTGGAATCCGGGCCGTGCTATAGTGGAGAGGAAGAAATCCTTCGCCTGTGAATCTTATGGAAACCAGGAGCTGCTATGGACAAAAAACTGCTGAAAAGTATCCTGTTCATCATCACCTACGCGGTGGTGCTGGTGGTGGTGCTGGCCCGTCTGGACGTGATCGGCCATGCGGTGATGTGGGTGCTGGGCGTGCTCCAGCCGCTGCTCATCGGCTTTGCCATCGCCTTTGTGCTCAACCGGCCCTGCCGCTTCTTCCACCGGCTCTATCTGCGGGGCCTGGGCAGCACCCGGGCCAGGAAGGCCGCCCGCCCGCTGGCGGTGCTCTCCTCCTACCTGGCCCTCATCGCGGTGATCACCGCCATTTTTGCCTATGTGCTGCCGAAATTCGTGGAGAGCATCCAGACCTTTGTGCTCAATCTGAGCGGGTACCTGACCAACCTCCAGTCCGGCTATAACCAGCTTATCGACCAGCTCAACCTGGACGCGGAGAGCCTGGATCTCTCCTGGCTTGGGGAGAAGCTCAGCGGGCTGCTGGATCAGGTGCTGGCCTTCCTGTCCGACACAGGGCCCCAGCTGCTGGCCTCTGTCACCAGCAGTCTGGTGTCCGCCGTGGTGACGGGGGTGCTGGCCGTCGTGTTCTCCATCTATATGCTCTCCGGCCAGGAGAAGCTGCTGCGCCAGTGCCGCCGGGTGTTCCGGGCTTATGTGCCCGCCAGGATTGCCGGCCCGGTCGCGGACGTGGTGCATCTCACCGCGGATACCTTTACCCGCTTCGTCACCGGCCAGCTCACCGAGGCCTGCATCATCGGCGGCCTGACCGCCGTGGGGATGCTCTTCATCCAGGCGGATTACGCCCCCCTCATCGGCGTGATCGTGGGCGCGTCCGCCATCATCCCGGTGGCGGGGGCCTATATCGGCGCCATTGTCTCCGCCCTGCTGCTGCTGGTGGTCTCCCCCGTCAAGGCCCTGATCTTCCTGATCTTCCTCATCATCCTCCAGCAGTTTGAGGGAAATGTGATCTACCCCAAGGTGGTGGGCACCTCCATCGGCCTGCCCGGGCTGTGGGTGCTGGCCGCCGTCACCGTGGGCGCCAGCGTGGGCAGCCTGCTGGGCGTGCTGCTCAGCGTCCCCATCGCCTCCATCCTCTACACCCTGCTGCGCCGGAATGTGCGTAAGCGCCTGGACGGGCCGGACCGGAAGGGGTGAGCCCGCCCCCGCCGGGCACTCAGACAGCGACAGTGAACGGCAACCTGCGCCCCGAAATCCATGGGATTTCGGGGCGTTTTTTGCAGGTTGCTTTTTTCCCGGGGAGCGGCTATACTGTAGTTATGGAAACCTTGCAAAAGGGAGGTACGTACAATGAAAGGAAGGAGAATCCTGTCTCTGGCGCTGGCCGCGCTGACGGCGGTCTCCCTGCTGACCGTATCCGCCTCCGCGGCCGGATTTTCCGACATGGTGGGCCACTGGGCCCGTGACGACGTGGAGTATCTGGCCGCCCAGGGGGTGGTCAAGGGCACCAGCGCCACCACCTTTGCCCCCGACCAGAAGATGACCGCCTGCGAGGCCCTGTTGTTCTGCTCCCGGGCCGCCGGCGTCAGCGAGGAGGACAAAGCCGCTATCGCCGCCGACTGGGCGGACGAGCTGGCGGAACTCCTCCCGGACAGCCTCTACTCCTGGGCTGCGGAGGAGATGGCCGTATGCCTGGAGACCGGCATCCTCTCCGTGACCGAGCTGCGGGCCCTGAGTGCGGACGACGGCCTGCTCAAGACCATCAGCCGGGAGAGCCTGGCCATGTATCTGGTGCGGGCCATGCAGCTGGACGCCATGGCGAAAAACCTGAGCACCTACCCCATGGATTTTGCGGACACCAGCTCCATCTCCGCCGCCCTGCAGCCCTATGTCTACCTGCTGGATACATACGGCATTGTCCGGGGCAATGAGGCCAACTGCTTCCTGCCCAAGAGCTCCCTGACCCGGGCGGAGATGGCCACCATGCTCCGCCGGGCCATGGACTTCATGGAGGAGCGGGGGCTCTATGCCGAGCTGCCCGCCTACACCGACTACGACTGGGTGGGGGGCACCATCACCCAGGCGGCGGAGGACGGCGCCGGCGGCATCTCCCTCACCCTGACCAGCACCATCACCGGCACCCAGACCGTCACCCTCCCCGCCGGCGTGACCATCTATGAGAACAACATGCGCGCCTCTGCCGAGCCTTTGAGCCTGCTCCAGACGGGCACCTATGCCCGGGTGAACCTGGACGGGGACGGCTCGGTCCTGTCGGTGCGCCTGGGCGGTGCCGTCACCGCCTACACCGGCACCGTCACCGACATTGAGCCCGGGAGCGTGACCCTGGACGTGAACGGCGTGTCCCGCCGGCTGGAGATCGACCGCTTCACCGCCATCCAGGCCGACGGCGTCTCCATTCCCGCCCAGGTGCTCAGCAATCAGGGCGGCTACACCACCGCCGCCTGCCAGGTGGACGCCATGGGCCACCTGGCCGCCCTCCAGCTCTCCAGCGGCGGCCGCACCGAGGAGGGCATCCTCCGGGCTGTGGACGGCCGCTCCGGCAGCCAGACCCTCACCGTCACCGCCTTTGACGGCGGGGAGGCGCGGTATACCCTGCCCTCCGGCACGGCGGTCACCGTGGACGGCGGCGCCGGCAGCATGTCCGACCGGTACGAGGGCTGTTATGTCAATCTGCGGGTGTCCAACGACAGCGAGGGACGCCTCACCGCCGTGTCGGTGGACACCGGCACCCAGTATCTCCAGGGCACGGTTCAGACCGTGGTTACCAATCCCCAGAACGGCCTGGCCCTGACCGATATGGTGAGCGGGCGCAACACGGCCTACCTGCTCACCGACCAGGCCGCCGTCCGCTACAACGGGGAGACGGCCAGACTGTCGGACGTGCCGGTGGGCGCCTTCGCCACCCTCCGCCTCTCCGACGGCTATGTCACCTGGATGGACGCCTATCCCGGCGCGGCCAACACAGTCAAGGGCGTCCTGGACACCATCTCCTACGGGGACGTGATCACACTGCGGGTGCGCACCGACAGCGGCGAGGCCGCCTCCGTGACAGCGGACGCAGCCGCGCCCCCCACTGTGACCCGGGACGGCCAGGCCGGCTCCCTGGAGTCCCTGCGCACCGGCGACACGGTGGTGCTCACCCTCCAGGGCGGGCTGGTGACCGCCGTGGAGGCACAGGCCCAGAGCGTTACCGTCACCGGCACCGTCACCCGGACCGCCCGGCGGGGCGGAACTGTCACCTTGGATGTGCGCCTCAGCGACGGCTCCGCCGTCACCTATGAGGTGGACAGCGCCGCGCCCGCCACCCGGGACGGCCGCTCCATCGACGCGGAGGAGCTGAATGCGGATGACTGGGTGGAGCTGGTGGTTCACAACGGCGTGGTGGAGTCCATCACCGCCTACGAGGACGCCGGCCGGAACACCCGGCTGGAGGGCACCGTCCTGGAGACCGACACCCGGGACGAGACCCTGCGCGTCCGCCTCTCCGACGGGGGCACCCTCACCGTGGACGTGTCGGGGGCCAGCTTCCTCACCGCCGACGGCGGCTCCACCAGCCTGCGCCGCCTGTCGGAGGACGACCGGGTGCAGCTCTTCGGCGACTACAGCGGCAACCGCTTCGTGGCCACCCTGGTGATCCTGCTGTAAACATTGCGGCCAAAGTCCAAACGGCCCGGACTCCAAAGGGAATCCGGGCCGTTTTTCTCTGCCTGTTTGCTTCGCGCCTACTTGCCCACGCAGAACCGCTGGAAGATGCGGGCGGTCACATCCTCCCGCACGCTGGCCCCGGTGAGCTCCCCCAGGGCGGACAGGGCCTCCTCCACATCGGTGAGCAGGGCGTCGGGGGTGATCCCCGCCGCCAGGCTCTCCCCGGCCCGCTCCACCCCCGCCAGGGCCCGGCGGGCGGCCTCGGCCTGGCGGGCGTTGGTGAGCAGCTCCCCGGCCGCCTCCGCCCCGCCGGTGGGAAAGAGGGCGGCCACCGCCTCGGCCAGCTCGTCCAGTCCCTGACCGGTTTTGGCGCTCACCGTCACGGTTGGGGGCAGCGGATCCAGATTCACAAACGGGACGGGCGCGGAGGGCAAGTCGGCCTTGGTATGAACCAGAATGGTGGGGGCAAGTTTCGCCGCGCGCTCCAGTAGGGCCCCGTCCTCCTCCACCGGGGGCACGGAGCCGTCCCACAGCACCAGGATCAAAGCGGCACCCTCCATGGCGGCCCGGCTGCGCTCCACGCCGATGCGCTCCACTTTGTCCTCCGTGTCCCGCAGGCCGGCGGTGTCGATGAGCTTGAGCACCACCCCGCCCAGCCTGCACCGGGCCTCCACCGTGTCCCGGGTGGTACCGGGCACGTCGGTGACAATGGCCCGGTCGTAGCCCACCAGGGCGTTGAGCAGGGAGGACTTGCCCGCGTTGGGCCGCCCCACCAGCACGCAGGGCACCCCGCCGGCGATGTACCGCCCCCGCTCATAGGTGGCCAGCAGGGCGGACAGGCCCGCCCGGGCCTCCTCCAGCCCTGCCCGGATGGTGTCCGCCCGGAAGGGGTCGATGTCCTCGTCGGGGTAGTCCAGCACCGCGTGGAAGTGGGCCATGAGATCCACCAGGCCGTCGTAGATTGCCCCCACCCGGCGGCCCAGGGCGCCGGAGAGCTGCCCGGCGGCCTGCCGCACGGCGGCGGGGGTCTCCGCGTCGATGAGATCCGCCACCGCCTCCGCCTGGGTCAGATCCAGCTTGCCGTTGAGGAAGGCCCGCCGGGTGAACTCCCCCGGCCCGGCCTGCCGCACCCCCTGGGCAAGCAGGGCCTCCAACCCCAGCTGGAGCACCGCCGGCGAGCCGTGGCACTGAAACTCCGCCGTGTCCTCCCCGGTGTAGCTGCGGGGCGCCCGGGAGATGGTGGCCAGGGCCTGGTCGATGGGGGCGCCGTCGGGGCCCAGCAGGGTGCCGTAGACCAGCCGGCGGCTCTCATACTCCGCCAGGGACTTTCCGCCGGCGGGGCGGAACACGGCGGCGGCGGCCTCGATGGCGCCGTCTCCGCTCAGGCGCAGGATGCCGATGGCGCTGGGGGCGGGGGGCGTGGCAATGGCGGCGATGGTTTGGGACATATTCTCACCTCAACGAGACACGGCCGCCGCCCGGCGCAGGCCGGGCGGCGGAAAAAGATTGGCGAATCCGCCGGACAAATTTCCCTTGACTTCGCTTATGTCAACCGGAATCTGCATATCTGTGGACAAACGCGGTGGAAAAGCGATGTGGATAACCCTGTGGACAATGTGGAAAGAGCCTTATATACCGGGGTTTTACCCGATCCTGACCGGGACTTTACCCTGCATATACCATTGTATATTGTCTGTCAACGAACATCTGTACGGCTGGGGGCGGGGCCCATCAGCTCGCCCAGCAGGGGCTCAAACTGGACGCCCTCCGGCAGGGGAGTGCCCACGGCCAGGGTATAGGCCACACAGTGCTGGACAAAATCCGCCGCCCGCTGGGAGGCGTCGGCCAGGCCCTCCCCCCGCAGCAGGGAGCCCAGCAGCACGCTGGCGAAGAGATCCCCGGTGCCGGAGAAGCGGGCGGGCTCCTGCCGGGCCATGGCGAAGGAGATCCGGCCGCTCTCCCGGTCGAAGCAGCCCGCGCCGGTCACGCCGGGGTGCAGGCTCACTCCCGTGAGTACCACGGAGCGCTGCCCGTCCAGGCTCAGCCGCTCCAGCCAGGCCCGCAGGCCGGCCTCGTCCCCGGGGCAGGAGGCGTAGTCCTCCCCCAGCAGCAGGGAGGCCTCGGTGAGATTGGGGGTGATCACGTCGGCCTGGGCGGCCAGCTCCTCCATGCGGCGGCACAGCTCCGGCGTATAAGTACGGTAGGGCTTCCCGTGGTCGCCCATCACCGGATCCACCAGCACCAGGGTGTCCGCCCGGCGGAACTGCCGGTAAAATGCCTCAATCTGGGCGATCTGGCCGGCCGAGCCCAGAAAGCCGCTGTAGATGGCGTCAAAGGTCACCCCTAACTCCGCCCAGTGGGCGGCGGTCTCCGACATCTGATCCGAGAGATCCAGAAAGACAGAGTGCGGGCTGGGCGGGAAGGCGGTGTGGGCGGACAGGTAAGCTGTAAGCATGGGACAGCACTGCCCGCCCATGGCGGACAGCACCGGCAGCACCACGGTGGTGGAGCAGCGGCCAAAGCCGGAGAGATCCTGAATGGCGGCGATCCTCGGCGCGCGTTTCATATGTGTTCCCCCTTGTTTATTGGGCTTCCCCTCTATTATAACCGCTCTGATGCCAGAGTGCAATTGACATTTTCCGTGCCGGATGGTACACTTAATTCGCCTGCCCTGCGGGATGCTGCAGACCCCTGCGGGCGGAGTCCTGCGCCTGTGATGGAATTGGTAGACATGCGAGATTTAGGTTCTCGTGCAGCGATGCGTGTGGGTTCGAGTCCCTTCAGGCGCACCACGGCGAGTGTTCTTACAGCATTTGAAACGCTGTAAGAACACTTGCCTTTTTTATTGTTGTTTTCACCCGGTGATGGGCGAAATGGCTGTGTTGCGGTTTTTGGGTTCAAATGCTACAATGAAAAAAACAGCAGGGGGGCGAACTGCTATGGAACAAAATCAGCTCTACACAGCCATGCGATTTTACTTCCTCTATGTGGATCGCTACGTCTTCGGGGCGGGGTGGGTCTTTCCGGACAGCCACCTGCCCTACGCCATGGTGCGCTACATCCTGCGGGGCAGCGCGGAATTTGTGGTGGACGGCCGGTCCTTCCTGGTCCACGAGGGACAGGTGGTGTACCTTCCCGACGGCTGCCGGCTGGGCTGCCACACCATGGACCAGACCTTTGAGTTCTATTCCATCCGCTTCAAGTCCGCCACCCAGCTGGGCGCAGAGGATCTGCTGCGGGATCATTTCCATATCCGACTGGTCAACGACTGCGCCGGGGACACCTCCATCCTCTCCTATTTTGACCAGGTGTACCGCAGCGCCACCTCCCAGAACCCGGGCAAGGCCTTCCGGGTCCGGGGCAATCTGGAGCTGATTATCGCCTGGCTGGTGGAACAGGCCGGGGGGCAGCCAGCGCGGAGCAGCGCCGTCCGGGAGGACACCCCCTTCAACCTCCGCTACGATCTGCACCTCAACCGCCTGCCCCAGCAGGATCCCCGCATCGGCGCCCTGGTGGACTACATCGTGGACCACCCTACCGAGCAGTTCACCACCGAGTCCCTGTGCCGGACCGCCAACCTGAGCCCCTCCTCCCTGCGCCGCCTGTTCAAGCGGTACACCGGCAAGTCCCCCGGTGCCTTTATCCAGGATCTGCGCCTGATGGTGGCGGCCCGGCGGCTGCTGGTGACCGACGCGCGGATCTCCGATATCGCCTATGAGGTGGGGTTCGAGGATCCCAACTACTTCTCCCGGATGTTCCGCCGGAACTTCGGCGCGTCCCCGCAGGAGTATCGGAGAAATGCACAATAATTTGTGAAAAATATCACAAAGTATAGATGGATTTCGCAAAATAAAACGTCCAAATTTTGGGCGTTTTATGCTATCAATGATCGCTTTACCTCCTTGTTTCCGATCAAACCCGGAAGTATACTTTAGATGTAGTCAAAACTACTAAAAAGTGAGGTAAGGAGGATCCCAAATATGAAAAAACTGCTGTCTCTGTCCCTTGCAGCGGCCCTCTCGGTCTCCCTTCTGGCAGGATGTGGAGGCGGAGGCGGAACGGCCGAAACCAACACCCCGGCTAACACAGCCTCCAGCGAACCCGGCGAACTCTCCGGCGAGATCACTTTCTGGCACTCCTTCACCCAAGGCGCCCGTATGGAGGCCATCCAGGCGGCTGCCGACCAGTTTATGGCTGACAACCCCGGCGTGACCATCAACATCGAGACTATGTCCTGGGGCGACTTCAACACCAAGTGGAACGCCGGTATCACCACCGGCGATCTGCCCGACATGAGCACCGCCCAGAACACCGGCGAGGTGGTGGAGATGCTCAACGCAGACGTGCTGGCCCCCATCGATGGCACAATCGATGCCATCGGCCGAGACCTCTTCTCGGAGAAGGCGCTGGCCGATATGACCGTGGACGGCGTTACTTACGGTATTCCCTACTACTCCCACGCCCAGGTCATGTGGTACCGCACAGACCTGCTGGAGCAGGCTGGCCTGGAGGTGCCCACCACCTGGGATGAGCTGTTTTATCCCCAATTAGGTGTAAAACTCTGCTCGATGGCGGGCGGCG
>NZ_JAHZDL010000081.1:0-10786 GCF_019422385.1 Flavonifractor sp. | reverse complement strand
CCAAACAGAGCGCCGCCCACGAAGCAGGCCAGTCTGACATAGTGCTTCATCATGGAAAACTCTTCCTTTCTCTATATTATTTACGTTTATAGCCCGTGATCATCACCATGACCATACAGATCACGGCGCCCCAGGCCCAGAAGCGATGTTGTTTCATTCAGATCTCCTCCTGTTGGGGAACAATCATGTTCCTTTGCGTATTGATGTATTATAGCAGATGCTCCGCACAGCTGCATTGCCGAATCGGCCGAATTGTTGTCGGATCAGACATTTTTTCGATACTTTCCAGGGGTCACCCCATAGTACCGCCGGAAAGTAGCGGCAAATTGACTGACACTGCTGTACCCCACCGCTTGTGCCACTGTCTCCAAACTTAATCCGGGCGTATGCAGCAGTTCCGCCGCCCGCTCCATCCGCCGCTGCCGCAGCCAAGTGTGGACGGGCAGGCCATACAGCCGGCGGAACTCCTCCTTAAACGTGGTGGCAGAGAGACACGCCCGGCGGCTCAAGGCGGGGATGGTGAGAGGCTCGTCCAGGTTCTCTTCCATGTACCGGCGTGTCTCCGCCAGTGGCCGGGCAAGGTTCCGGTCCGGCATCGGGCTTGGGGGTACATCCCTCTCCTGTTCCTCCTGGGTGGAGAGCAGATAGAGCAGTTCCACCGACTTCCACACGCACCAGCGTGCCCGCTCGCTTTTGGGAAGGCTGTCCAGGTCGGCAAAGGCTGCCCGGCTCCAGTGCGTGGGGCCTACTACCGCGCAGCCTCCCTGGCTGGCCATCCACCACCGCACCCGGCCTGTGTCCAGGGTCAAACCGCCCAGCAGATTGCAGATGCTTTTTAGGCTCTCTCGGGCGCCCCGGGCATCCACTGCCACCAAAACGCCTTCCAAGGGCGCGTCCACATTGGCACCGGTAAAGCCCGCGAGGTCCGTGAGGAGCAGCACCTGCTGGGCGCCAGCTTTCAGAAAGGAACCGTCCTGCCGCGTCAAGGTCACGGACCCCCGCAGGCAGAACAGGGTCTCAAAGTGCAGGTGTTCCAGTTGGAGAGGCAGTGGACCCGGCCGCTCATCCAGGGAAAACAGGCAGGCCCGGGCGCCGGGCATCACCGGTGTCCAGTCTCCTTGGTCAGCCAGAAATTCTGCCAGCACAATTCAGCCTCCTCTTCTTGATGCTATGCCCTATCTCCTTACCGGCCAAAGAACCCTTTCTTCCTCCAGGGCTCCTTCCGGATCTCTCCCACTTCATAGCCGGTCCCTTAAAAAGCAGGAGGTGCAGGGAGGTGCCTGCTCCGGGTGAATCAGGACGGAAAGCCCCCGGTACCGCTTGACGGGACAGAGAAGGGCCGCTTCCTCTTTTCGGGTTTGGCGAATTGATAAGTCTCCCTCCCCTAGAAAAAAGGCCTGGCAACTGTCCTGATATTCCAGCCTGCCTTCCCGGCAATGGGTGATCTCCAGCAGGCCGGAGGGAACCTTCCCCCAGGGGGAAAAGGAATAGGCCTCCACGTCCTGAAACGCCAGCCAAATCCCTGGGAATACCAGATGAAGCTTGTTCCTCTCACTGGTAGAGGTCTGTGTCCTGTAATTTTTGTTCTCGGTCATAGCATCCTTTCTGTTTCCTGGCGGGAAAGTCCCCCTTCCGCCCGCAGCTTCCCATAGGCCAAAAGGGGCATCCCCTGGCTCACACCCAGGATATGGGTTTGGTACAGCACCACGCCGTCAAAGGGGGCGGTGATGGCTTGCAGGGTCTCTCCCTCCCCGCTTTCCACACGGCCCAGAAGTTCTCCCTGGAAGAAGGGGTCTCCCGGCTGCTTCTCGGGATACCAATAGCCGCTGGCCTGTACGGTTTCATAATGGGCCTCCTCCACCTCCCGGGGCGTTTCCCTCCGGCAGCCATAGGGGCGGATCTCCAGAAAGTCCAACAGCTGGAGGATGTTCTCCTTGCAGGCATCCACTTCCGCTCTGCTCCAGGTTCCGCCGCCGCCACGTTCCACCAACAAGCCGGGAATCCCCTGCTGGGCCGCCCAGCTGTACAGCCCGTCCCTGGCGAATGACTGCACCAAAAAGGTCAGGGACAGGGCCTTCCCCGCCTGGCGGGCCACTGACTTTACCCTTTCTCCCGCGTCCACGGGAAAGAACGCCAAGGGCTCCATGGTTTCATAGATCCCGCCGCCGTGCAGGTCCAGCAGGAAGTCCGCCTGGGGATAGAGGGCCGCTTCCAGGACGGAAGCCATGTTCCAGGTGTAGGTTTCCCCCTTGACCCCCGGGAAGCAGCGGTTCAAATTCTCCCCGTCCTCCGGGACACGGTAGGTGCCGGCGAAAAAGCCGCCGGCGTTGACCACCGGCACAAAGATCACCTGCCCGGAAAGCTCCCCCGGAGAAAGCTGGGCCAGCAGTTCCCGCACCGCCTGGATGCCCACATATTCGTCCCCGTGGACGCCGGCAGTGACCACCAAGGTCTTTCCCGGCTGATTTCCCACCAGGCGCACACCTTCTATGGGCTGCCCGCCCTTCACAGGGATGGAAAAGGGATGTCTTCCGGGCGTTTGGATCTCGTTCATTGGTTCATGCCTCCTTTTTCTTCCACTGCCCTGCCATTTTCCAGCCGGACGATCCGGTCGCAGCCGGTGAGGGTGGAGGGCCGGTGAGAGACAATCAGCAGCAGCTTGTCCCCGCAGGCCTCCGGAGAGTGCGCAACAGCTCCTTTTCGTGGAGCACGTCCAGGCTGCTGGTGGGCTCGTCCATGACAATCACGTCCGGATCCAATAGCATCACCCGGGCAATGCCCACCCGCTGCCGCTCACCGCCGGACAGTCTGGCCCCCATCTGGCCCATGGGGGTATCGTACCCCTGGGGCAGGTTTTTGATAAATTCTTCCAGCCCCGCCCGGCGGGCCGCCTCCGCGATTTCCTCCCGAGAGGCGTCTGGTTTGCCCAAGGCGATGTTCTCCCCCAACGTGCCGTTGAAGAGGAAGGTGTCCTGCTCCAGCACGGCCACCCGGCGACGAAGCTCCTCCAAAGGCACGCGTTCCAGGGGAATGCCGTTTACCCGGATGTGCCCGCTTTTGGGGTTCCAAAACCGGAGCAGCAGCCGGAGCACCGTGGATTTGCCAATGCCGCTCTCCCCCACAATGCCCAGCTTTTCATGGCCGGAGAGTTCCAGACAGAAGTCCTCTAATATGGCCCGGGAGGAGCTACTGTAGGAAAAGCCCACATGGTCGAACTGGATGGAGCGGATGGGCCCGCAGGAGACGGGATGGACAGGCTCGGTGACCTCCGGGGGCGTGTCTTCGATGAGGAACAGCCGCTCCGCGGCGGCGTAGGTTTCCAGCAGGCTGGAGACCACCATAGTCAGGGACTGGGTGGAGGAAAAAGAGGCCGCCGCCACAAAGGAGAGCACCACCGTCCCCACCGGGTTGGGCGCGCCGGACGCCGCCAGCCAGGATGCCACCCCAATCACGAGGATGCGGGCCAGGTAGACAAAGAAGGTGGGCGCCGCGGACACCGCCTGCCGGTGGAGAGTCATGCCGTGGGCCGCTTGGTTGACCTGCCGGTTCTTCTCCTGCACCTGCTCCAGCCGGCGGGCGCCAAAGCCGAAAATCTGGATATCCCGCAGACCGTAGACGCTCTCCAGCACCAGGGATTTCATCTCCCCCAGCCGGGTGCGGTACCGCATGCCCATTCCCCGGCCCGCCTTTACAGCCGCCAAGGGAAACACCACGCTGACCACCAAATACACCGGCAGTAGTACGGCAGCGAACAGGGGCTGGAACCACAGCGCCAGCCCTAAGGTCACGCAGGGCAGAAGAATCACGGTGAACATGGGACCAATGGTGTGGGCGAAGAAGAATTCCACTGTTTCAATATCAGACACCGCAATGTTGAGCAAGTCGCCCTTCTCCCGGTCCATCAGGCAGGCTGGCGCCAGCTTCCGGATGGTCCCATACAAATGCACCCGCATGCTGGCCAAAAGCCGGTAAGCCCCCGCGTGGGAGACCACCCCTTCGATATACCGCCCCAAAACGATAAGCAGGGCGGAAAGCCCCATGAGTCCGGCGTACCCCCAGGGCGGGCCGCCCACCATTCCGGCGCAGGACAAAAGCAGCATGGCCCCAAAGCCCATCAGCCCCATTTGGGAAAGATTCCCCACAACGCTGGCCAAAGTGGAGACCCACAAAGTCCCCTTTACCGGCCCGGCGATTTTCAGCAGCCGCCTTGTCATGGCGGGGATGGAATAGGCAAATCGTTTACCCATGGCAGCACTCCTCCTCTCCCTGCTGCTCCAGCTGGGCCTGCTCCTCCACCAGGCGACGGTAGAGCCCCGGCTGGGCCATCAGCTCCCGGTGGGACCCCCGCTGGGAAACCTGCCCCTTCTCCAGCACATAGATCACGTCCGCATCCCGGATGGTGGAGAGCCGGTGGGAGATGATGAGCAGCGTGCGTGTTTGGGCCAGCTCGCCGATGCAGTTCCAAATTTCCTGCTCGCTGTCCCGGTCTACGCTGGAGGTAGCCTCGTCAAAGAGGATGTACTCCGCCCGGCATAGCAGCGCCCGGGCAATGCCCATCTTCTGCCGCTGGCCCCCAGAAAGTTTTCCCCCGGCGTCCCCCACAGAGGTGTCCAGGCCCGCCGGCTGGGACAGCACCCACTCCTTGAGACGCACCTGATCCAGAGCTTCCAGCAGCTCCCCATCGGTGGCGCTTGGGGCGGCCATGCGCAGGTTCTCCCGGATGGTTCCGCTGTATAGGCTCACCGTCTGAGGCACCAAAATAACGCGCCGCCGCAGTTCCTCCGGGGTAAGGCTGACCAGGTCCCGGCCCTCCAACAGGATGCGGCCTTTCTCCCAGTCGTAGAAACGCATGAGCAAGGAGGCGATGGTGGACTTCCCGCTGCCGGAAAGGCCCACCAGGGCCGTCACCTTCCCCTTGGGGATCTCCAAGGTCACGTCCCGCAGGGCGGCCTCCCGGCCTTGATAGCCAAAGGACACATGCTCCATGCGGATGCCGGGATAGGGTTCCTTCTCTACCGGCAGGGCGGGGTCGTAGGGGCGGGTGGTGTCGATGGCCAGCAGTTTTTCCACCTTGTCCGCGGCGGACACACCTGCCAAGGCGGAATGAGTGGCGTTCATCAACTGCCGCACCGAGCCGAAAAATCCAAAGGACAGCAGCAGCACCATCAGCCCGCTGGAAAATGGGATGGCTCCCGCGGCTAGCTGCCCGGCAGCGATGCAGGTGGAAACTGCCACCGCCCCGTAAATCAGCCCATCGGTGAGGAGAAAGGAGGAGAAGTTCACCTTCATCACCTCCATGATTTTGTCGTTGAAGTTTCGGGACTTCTCCGCCAGTACCGCCTGCCGGTGGCCGTCTCTGCCAAAGAGCTTAAAGGTGGTAATCCCCTGGACGCTCTCCAAATAGTAGCCGGTCAAGTCCTCCATGGAGGACCAGTATTGGGTCTTCAGGGTTTCAATGTGGCGGCGGAAAATGTTGTTCACCGGCAGCAACAAAAAGGAGACGAGAAACAGCAGCACCGCCGGCGCCAGCGGCACCTTCCACAGCTGGAAGAACAGGTAGATGGGCGCCAGCAGGCTGTAAAACAGGCCGGGCAGGTACTGGCTGTAGTAGACCTGCATGGACTCCACTCCGTCCACGGAGGAGGTGATGGCGGACACTGGGCCGATTTTCTCCACGTTGCCCACATCCAGTTCCAGCACTTTGGAGAAAATCCCAGTACGGAGCGTCTGCCGGGCCTTTGCGGTGCAGCGGTACTGGGCCTCGCCGGTAAGCAGCTCCAGCAGGAGCATGATTACAGCCGTCAGCAAGGCGGAGGCGACAGCCCTGGCCCCATCTCCGGCCGTCATGGCTGGGGATGCCACATTGCCCAGAAACCCGGAGATGATCCGGGCAAAGGCGGCAAGGCCCACCAGCACGGCCAGCTTTAAGCCTGTGATCAAAAAAATCCACCTCCACAGGCCTTTTGCCATGCGGAGGAGCGTTTTGTTTAACAGCAGCATACTACCCCTTCTTCCCTTGGCGCCGCGTTCCAGCCCAGGAAATGGCCCAAGGGTGGAATTTGTGGCAAGTCATTACCCTTATTATAGTTAGTTGTTTCTAACCTGTCAAGAGCATCCGTCCCACGCACAGGACGGCCGGTTGCTTTTGCCCCCCTTTAGGTCAGTTTAATCTTATTTGTTCAGGTCGTATTCGCTTTTCATATCAAACCATACTTCTTTCAATCATCGTTCCTGGGCGTGGCCCTTTTCTGTCTGCTTTTCTTTCTCATAGCCCATGATACGGTCCACATTGCCCTTTTGGCTTAATGGTAATAACAGCTTCCCAATCATCCTCCATAGAGGATGTCTCCGGACAAAGAGTTAGCCAATGCGCCAGCCCTCAGCCTGCTCCCGGATCTCAATGAACCACCGGTACAGCCCGTCCTGGGCCATCAGCTCCGCATGGGTGCCCTGCTGGACGATGCGGCCGTCCTCTACCACCAAGATCTGGTCGGCGTGCTGGATGGTGGCCAGCCGGTGGGCGATGGCGAGGATCGTCTTTCCCTTGGTCAGGGCGGACAGGGCCTGCTGGATCAGGTGTTCATTCTCCGGGTCCACGCTGGCTGTGGCCTCGTCCAAAATCACGATGGGCGCGTCCTTCAAAATCGCTCGGGCGATGGAGATGCGCTGGCGCTCGCCGCCGGAAAGGGTGGAACCGCCTTCCCCGATCACTGTGTCATACCCATTGGGCAGCGCCATAATGAAGTCATGGCAGCAGGCGGCCCTGGCAGCGGCCACCACCTGCTCATGGGTGGCGTTGGGGCATCCGAATTTGATGTTGTTCTCCACACTGTCCTGGAAGAGATACACATTCTGAAAGACCATGGAGATATTCCGCAGCAGGCTCTCGCAGGTGAACTCACGCACATCGTGGCCGCCGACGGACACGGTCCCGCTGTCCGCGTCATAGAACCGGGCCACCAGGTTGCAGATGGTGCTCTTGCCGGAGCCGGACGGCCCCACGATGGCGGTGGTGGTCCCCTGGGGCGCGACGAAGGTCACATCGTGGAGCACCTCCCGCTGGCCGTAGCCAAAGGACACATGGGAGAGGGCCACATCGAACTTCTCCGGGGCGATCTCCCGGCCGTCCTTGTCGATGAAGTCGGTGCGCTCCAGCTCCTCCAGCCGGTCCAACACTGAGTCTGTCACCGACAGGACGTGTGCCGCGTCGTTGATGGCCTCCACGCTGCCGAAGATGGTGAAGGAGAACAGGGCGATCATCAGGAAATATGGGAGCGGCAGAGCGCCCGCCAAAGCCTGCTGTCCGGCAGTAAGGACCAGCCCCACGGACGCCGCCCGCAGGGCAAACAGATGCAGGCAATTCCAAGGGACGAAACCGAATTCATTCTTGATGCGGATGGCCTTGTTGTCCCGGCAGGCCTTCCGGAATCGCTGGACAGATACCCCGTCCTGGCCGAAAGATTTCACCACCGGCAGGCCGTAGATGTATTCGATGGCCGCGCCGGAAAGAGCCTCCTGGGCCCGGTGTCCCACCGGTGCGGTGCAGGCGCTCTGCCGGCCGATGCCCCGCAGGGCAAAGGCGGACATCAGAACACCCAGGAGCGCCACCAGAGCCGCAGGCGGGCAGAAGATGGCCACGCACAGCAGGATCACCGCCACCTGGATATAGCCGTTGATCACCGCGTCCACCATCTTCATGCTCTGAAGTTCCAGTGTGCTCAGCTCCGTGGTGAGGGCGGTTAGGATGTCCCCCAGGTTGTTCCTTGCGAAGTACCCCAGGGACACCCGCTTCAGCACATTCCCCAGCTCCATGCGCTGGTCCGCCGCCCGCTCCGTACCGATGCTCTCCTGGAGCCGGTTCTTCCAATAGGTGAAGAAGAACCGCAGCAGGATCAGCACCACGATCCCGCCCAGGCACAGCCAGGGAAGAGAGGCCGGGAGTTCGTTTTCTCCCCAGGCGTTTCCGATCAACCGCCCCAGGGCCCAGGCAGCCAGCATTACCGGCCCGGCGGTGCACCAGGTGGCGAAGAAGGAGCACACAAAGCCCAGGAGCATCCGTCTCCGATAGCCCTTCGCCCACCGCAATATGCGTCCGACACTTTGAAACATCTCAGTTTCCCTCCTTTTCCCCGGAAGTGACCGCCCAAGTTTGCGCCCCCACATGGGCCGCCCAAAGCGCCTGATACAGCGGGCAGCGGGAGAGCAGTTCCCTCTGAGTACCTCTGTCCACGATCTGTCCCTTCTCCAGCACCACAATCTGGTCCGCGTTCTGGATGGTGGAAAGCCGGTGGGCGATCACCAGCAGGGTCTTTCCTTTGGAGAGGGCCATGATGGACCGCTGGATTTTGTTCTCATTCTCCGGGTCCGTGAAGGCGGTGGCCTCGTCCAAAATAACGATGGGAGCATCCTTCAAAATCGCTCTTGCGATGGCGATGCGCTGACGCTCCCCGCCGGAGAGCTGCTTGCCCGCGTCCCCGGCGGCGGTGTCCCAGCCGTGCTCCAGACGGCCGATAAACTCCTCGCACTGGGCTGCCCTGGCGGCGGCGAACACCTCCTCGTCCGAAGCCCCCGGCTTTCCCAGCCGGATGTTCTCCTTCAGGGAGCAGTCAAAGAGGAAGTTGTCCTGGGTGACGAAGCTGATCTCCCGGGAGAGCTGTTTCAGAGGCAGTTCCCGGATGTCCCGCCCGCCCAGGGTGATGGAGCCGCCGGTCACATCCCAGAACCGGGCCGCCAGCCGGGCGATGGTGGACTTTCCGCCGCCGGAGGGACCCACCAGGGCGGTGAACTTCCCCTGGGGGATGGTCAGGTCCAGATGGTGAAGCACTTCCTTCCCATCGCTGCCGCCGTAGGAGAAGGACACATCATGCAGTTGAATATCGCAGTCATTGAGCGGCGCGTCCTGCTCCGCCTGGGACAACTGGGGCAGATCCAGCAGTTCCCGGGTGTCCTTCACCGCAAACTGCATGCTCTTTATGGAATTGATGAAAGCGGTGGCGCTCATGAGCGGGGTCACGATCCCCAGGGCCATCATTAGGCACAGCGTTACCTGGGCCGGGTCCAGCACTCCCGCCTGATAGAGATAGATCCCTATGGGGAGCGTCCCCAGCAGGGTGGTGGGCAGGATGGAGAGACACAGGTTCATGGAAGCCCAGGTGCAGCGGTACCAGTCCATGGTGAATGCCTTGAAGGAGGACACCGCCTGGGCGAACTTCTGATAGGACCGCTCCCCCTGGCTGAAGGTCTTCACCACCTGGATGCCTTCCACATACTCCACGATGACGCTGTTGACATGGGCGTTGGCTTCCATATAGGCGGCGTAGTTCTTGTTATAGCTCCGCATCCCGAAAGCCATGGGGATCAGTGCAAAGGGGATGGTCGCCAGCAGAGCCAGTCCCATCCTCCAGTCAATGGAAAACATGGCGGCGACCACCACCAGGGGCAGCAGGATGTTGGAACTGAGTTCCGGAATCATGTGGGCCAGGGGCGGCTCAATGTCCTCGATCCGGTCCACGATGGTGCTCTTCATGGCGCCGATAGGCCTGGACTCCACCTCTCCAAGAGGCGCCCCCATAAGCCGGTCCGCTGCCTGGAGGCGCAGACCCTCCAGGATGGTGTAGGCGGACACATGAGCCAGCATGGTGGACAGGGCGTAGCCCGCCACCTTGACGGCGTAGCCCGCCAGGCACACGCCGCACCAGAACAGAATACCATCCCAGTCCGCCTGCCGCTCCAGAAACAGCCGGATGATCTGATAGACGCCGAGATACGGCACAAAGCCGCCCGCCACACTGAGGATGGCCAGCACCACAGAGGCGGCCATCTTCCCCCGGCAGGGCGCGGCGAAGGACAGCAGGATGCCGAGCCAGGTTCGCTCCTTCATACGCAGCACTCCTCTCAAAGAAAAATCGTTGTAGTTTGCTTGCGCTAACTACAACGATTTTAAGAGAGTTTTCCCATTTTGTCCGCTCCGGCGCGCCGGTTCGGTCCCGTTTGGACGAGAACATTTACCGGCCTTCCCGCCGGTATTCCAGCGGCGTTTTTCCTTTGGCTTCCTTAAACACGGCGGCGAATTTACTGGCGCTGTCGTACCCCACCCGCCCGGCGATCTCCGCCACGCTGGTCTGAGGCTCCTGCCTCAAGAGTAGGGCGGCCCGGTCCATGCGAAGGTTTCGCATATAGGTATTGACAGGCTGGCCGTAGATCGACTTGAAACACTCCTTCAGGGCTGTGGCTGGGATGGAGAAACGCTCTGAGAGTTCCGCAATGGTGTAGTGCCGCTCCAGGTCCTCGGTCAGCAGTCGGTGGGCAGCCTTGACCTTCTCCACCTGGGACTTATAGAAGTAAGGTTTCTCCGTCCGTTCGTCCAGTTCCAGGGCGTCTAGGTACAACAGCAGTTCCAACACCTTGATGCGGAAGTAGGGCAGTTTGATCTGCTCCGGCACGGCGTAGAGCTCCTGGAAGATGCGGTCCACCGAGGGCGCCCCGTGGATCACCCTGGGGTGGCGGCCGGCGCAGAACTTCTCCTGAAGCCGTACCAGATCTACTGGGAACTCACGCACCCACTCCTTCAGGGACTGTGCGGCAAGGGGCAAGGTGAACCCGATAGTAATGCCGTGGTAGTGGGAGAGCGGAAAGGTGAAGTGGCCCTGATGCTCCAGCCGGCGGTCCAGTTTCAGGTCCCCGGCCTCCACATAGGAGTAAGTGTCCGGCCCCGCCGGGTACTCCATCCGCCCCTGGCGGCAGTAGTCGATGCACAGCATATCTTCCGTGGTGCGGAACACGGAGT
>NZ_JAHZDL010000080.1:0-10912 GCF_019422385.1 Flavonifractor sp. | reverse complement strand
GATGTCGATGCCCAGCTCGCCGCAGGAGGCGGCGATGCGCTGGGCGTTCATGTCGTCGCCGAAGGCGGTGAGCATGCGCACATCCACCCCCAGCAGGGCCATGTTGTGGGCGATGTTCCGCCCCACGCCCCCCAGGCTCATGCGCACCTGGCCGGGGTTGGAGTCCGCCCCCACCAGCTTTCCGTGGGGCCGGCCGCCGATGTCCATGTTGACGCCGCCCACCACCACCGCGTAGGGAGATGTGCGGACGATGTAGCCCTTGCCGGCGATGTGGCCCTGCTTCATCAGGTTGGAGATGTGCACCGCCACCGACGAGCGGGTGATGCCCGCCTTGTCCGCCAGCTCCTGCTGGGAGATCAGGGGGTTCTCCTCAATCCACCGGAGAATCTGCCGTTCCCGCTGGGTCATGGCCTCGCCTCCTAAACAAATCTTTATGTTGTAATCATATGCTTATCCCCATCCTCTGTCAAGAGGAACCTGTGCATTTCCGGAACTTTTTTACGTCCTCCTCGTCCAACAGGGTAAAGGAGGGATTTTCCATGAGAAAAAGCCTGTTGGTTCTGGCGCTGGCGCTCCTGCTGGCCGGGTGCTCCGCCGCCCCGGGGGACTCGCCCGCCCCTGAGCCCGTGGACGCCGTCCTGGTGGATCAGGCCCCCTGGTTCGCCACCTTCCGGGTGGTCGCCGGCGCGGAGACCGGGAACCTTGTGCTGGCGGCCAACGGCGGCTCTGCCGGAGAGGTCTACACCCTGAGCACGGAGGGGCTATCCCTGGATCGCCCGGTGGAAAACGGGGAGCTCATCAACGTGTACTATGAGATTGTGTTGGAGACCTACCCGGCCCAGTTCGGCGGCGTCACCGCCGTGGAGCACACCCGGACGGAGCGGGACGACCGCTGCGGTCTCTACCTCCAGGTGCTGGAGGATCTGTGGGAGGCGGATCCCGGCCTCAACACAGATCTGGAGGAGCTGGGGGTGGACTTCTCCGGCCTCACCGACCTGACGGAGAGCGAGAAGTCGGCCCTGGCCTGGGTGTTCGGCAATGCCCACGGCCTCATGCCCATCACCGGCACCCTGGAGGAGATCTGGCAGGCGGGCTACCTCACCCCCATGACGGAGCCGGCGGAGGGACAGGAGGACAGCGTGTCCCTCTACCGCTGGGAAAACGGCTGCCTGTTCGTCCTGACCGGCTCCGCCGAGGACGGCTTTGACGCGGAGAAGTGGACCTCCGGCATCGGCGCCTACATGTTTGTGGACTGCACCGTCCGGCAGAACGCCGACGGCACCTGGACCTATGAGGTGGGGGCCGAGGCCATCTCCTGACCGCCGCCAGAGCGCAAAAAACCGCGAAGGGCATTCCCTTCGCGGTTTTTTGGCATCTGCATCAGGTCAGATCAATGACCCAGCCCAGGTCGTTGTAATCCGGCATGTACTGGCGCTGGGGGCTGTCCTGGGGCTGGTCGGTGCGAACGATGTTGAAGTATACTTCGTTCACCTCGATGGCCACGATCTCCCCCTCCGTCTGCTCCGCCAGCCGGAACTCCGGCCAGAACACCTCCGAGAAAGACCACCGGAGCTGGTCACAGGGATAGCGGTTCCCCCGCTCGTCCACAAACCAGACCGTGGGCACACTCAGCTGAATCAGCGTTTCCCCCTGCCGGGCAAGCCGGGGAGCCAGCTCCCCGTAGAAGGACACGCTACGCCCGTCTGCCCCCACCAGGGCGGTGACGGTGCCCTCGGCAAAGGTGCGGCTGGCCTCGGTGGCCTCCACGGCCTGGGGGGTGTCCAGCTCCAGTGTGCCGCCCCTCCACACAGTGCGCTGCCAACCCCTGCCTGTGATGTAGAGATCCACGTCAAAGGTATAGGGCCCCCCGGCGCTCCCTTCTGTCCCCATCAGGAAGCAATTGCTGGCGGCGCCCGCATAGCCCTGGGGCAGCCAGGTCCAGGCCAGCCAGTTGGAGTACGCGTCCAGCGGCTGGAACCTTACAGTCTCTGCGCCCCGAAATTCCCGGAGCTCCCCGTCCCAGCGGTACACCTGGGGCAGCCGCTCCCCCTCGGCGTCGTACACGGTGAGGCGGTAGCGCATGGCCGCCTCCCTGTCGGGACTCTCCTCCCGGGACACCACGTCCAGGGGCACGGTGAGCACCCCGTCCCGCTGGTAGGCCCCGTCGATGAGGTAGAGGAAGTCCCCGTCCCCGTGGCTGATCCCCTCCCCCTGCACCAGCAGGGAGGCGCTGGTCTCCGCCGCCCCCACGCCGAGGATATAGCGGAACACCCGCTCCGCCCCGGCGGCTATCGCCGGGTAGTTCATCAGCCCCAGTACCAGGCACACACAGGCCGCCAGGGCGGCCAGCCGCCGCAGGGGGGCCCGGCGGCTCCGCCTCTCCGGCGCGCTCCGGCGCGCCGCCAGGGCGGCGGCCAGCGCCCCCTTGCTCTCCTCCGTCAGCCGGATCCGATCCAGCTCCTCCCGATAGCGGTTATCCATCATAACAGCTCCCTTCCAGCCGCTGCCGCAGCTTTGCTCTCGCCCGGGCCAGGTGGGTGCTCACCAGGGCGGGGCTCTGGCCCAGCAGCTCCGCGATCTCCTTCACCTGGTATCCCTCATAATACCGCAGGTAGAGCACCTGCCGGTACTTGGGGGGCAGGGCGTTCACCTGCTCCAGCAGGGGGCTCTCCCCCGGCTCCGGCATCTCCGCGCTCAGGTGGAGCCCCTCCTCCAGGGGCGCCCGGCGGCGGAACCAGGCGCTCTTCTTCCAGTTCTTGCAGGCGTTGACGGTGCACCGCACCACCCATGCCCGCTCCTGTCCCACGTTGGGGAATGTCCTGCCGTCCTCCAGCAGGCCGATGAGCACCGTCTGGCAGATGTCCTTGGCGTCGTCCAGATCTCCCAGCCAGGTGTGGCCGATGCGGAGGATGGCGTCGGCGTAGGTGTGTACCAGATATTCCGCCCGCTGGCTCTCCACGGCCCTCACCCCCTTCACCTCTATAACAACACAGCGGGGCCGGATCTGTCAATTTCCCCGTAAAAAAACGGCGCGGCAGGTGCCGCACCGTTTTTTGTGCCCCGCTGGCGGGCGCGCCGCCCCGCAATTATTCACGATTCACTCTACTCCAGAGTGAGATCTCCCTCCCTGATCCAGCCGATCTTCCGGAAGAACAGGCCGAACAGCCAGGTGAGGACGGCGGGGAGGACAAAGCAGATGAGCACCAGCCCCAGCCAGTCAAAGCCGGTGATGGCGGCCTTGATGCCGGTGGCTACGTCGTTAACCCACCCGGCGTAGACGCCGATGGGGCCCACCATGCCGCAGGTGCCCATGCCGGAGGCTACGGCGGAGGCCGGGTCGTTCATCTCCAGGCGAAACACGCAGGTGGCCAGGGGGCCGGTGACGGCGGAGGTGAGGATGGCGGGCAGCCAGATGCGGGGGTTCTTGACGATGTTGCCCATCTGGAGCATGGAGGTGCCCAGGCCCTGGCTCACCAGGCCGCCCCAGCGGTTTTCCTTGAAGGAGAGGACGGCGAAGCCCACCATGTTGGCGCAGCAGCCCGCCACCGCCGCCCCGCCCGCCAGGCCGGTGAGGCCGATGGCGGCGCAGATGGCCGCGGAAGAGATGGGCAGGGTGAGGGCGATGCCGATGACCACCGACACCAGGATGCCCATCCAGAAGGGCTGGAGCACGGTGGCCCAGCGGACGAAGTCCCCCACGGCGGAGGCGGCGGTGCCGATGGCCGGGGCCCACAGGGCGGACAGGCCCACCCCCACTAAGATGGTCACCAGGGGGGTGACCAGGATGTCGATCTTGGTCTCCTTGGACACCGCCTTGCCCAGCTCGGCGGCGATGACGGCGATAAAGAGCACCGCCAGGGGGCCGCCGGCCCCGCTGCCGCCGGAGAGGGTGGTGGAGCCCAGCTCATTGGCGGCGTAGCCCACCGTCACCAGGGAGAAGAGCACCAGGGGCGGGGCCTGGAGGGCGTAGCCGATGGCCACCGCCATGGCCGCGCCGCTCATGGCCGAGGCGTATCCCCCCACCGTCACCAGAAAGGGCAGGCCCAGCTGGGTGCCCAGGGTGTTGAGGATGGTGCCGATGAGCAGGGAGCAGAACAGCCCCTGGGCCATGGCCCCCAGGGCGTCCACCCCGTACCGCCTGGCCGAGATGACAATATTTTTCCGTTTGCAGAACTCCTTGACGCTTCCCATACTCTCTCTCCCTTTACAGGTGTCTTGACACATGACTTGGCCTATTATAATACAGACGTCAAAAAGCCGCAAGCCTGAATTTTCAGACTTGCGGCTTTTTTGTCCGGAGACTGCCGGGTCAGCCGTTTTTGCGCCCCTTCCGGTAGAGCACCACCGCCAGCACCGCCCCGGCCAGGGTGATGACCAGCCCCACCGCCAGGATGACGGTGGCGAAGGTCAAAAAGACCTGGCCCATGGAGGAGATACCGGACATACCGCCGGATGTGACCGTGCCGTCGGGGAGGACGAGCTCCCACCCGCCGGAGCCGAAGGGATCCATGGCGCCCCACCCGGCGGACACCATCCGGAACATCCGGGAGAAGGCGAACCGGGCCAGGCCGCCCACCAGGGCCACCCCCAGCCCGCTGAGGGCGATGTACACCCCGGCCAGCCAGCCCCACCGGCCCACCATGCGGCCCAGCCAGCCCGCCGTGGGCGAATGTTGGGGCGGCGGGGCCTGCTCCGGCTCTCTGGGCGCTTCCTCGGAGATGAGCTCGTCCACCGTGACGCCGAACTCCCGGGCCAGAGCCCGGAGCTTGTCCACCTCCGGCGCCGCGTCGCCCAGCTCCCACTTGCTCACCGCCTGGCGGGACACCCCCACCCGGCCGGCCAGCTCCTCCTGGGACAGCCCGGCCTTCTTGCGATAGTAGAGAATTTTCTCGGACAGCTTCATCACTGCCACCTCCTGGTGTGATCTGGTCTGGATTCCACCATGAGCATACCCCAGAGGCCGGTTGCGGCGCAACCAGCCGTGGCTGGAACTTCCGCAACCCGGGGTTGCGGAGGGCGGTCAGTCGAACTGGGTGACCCAGTGCTCCGCCCGGTGGGCCGCAAAGCACAGGCGCACCTGCTCCGCGGTGTTCTTCTCCCCGGCCAGTTCTGGAAGGTTGTCCTCGGAGAACCAGGAAAAGCCCAGGGTCTCGCTGTTCTCCCGGAATGCCCCACCCAGGAGGGTGCAGAGCACGAAGATCTTGCACACGCCGTAAGCGTACCGGGGCTGGTTGTGCCTGGCCCGATCCTGGACGGCGATAATCCGGTCGGCGGTCACGTCCAGGCCGGCCTCCTCCTTGACCTCCTTGACGGTGTTCTCCCCCACGGACAGGTTCACCTCCACCCAGCCGCCGGGGAGGGCCCACCGGCCGTCCCGCTCCTGCACCAGGAGGATCTTCCCGTCCCGGAAGATGGCAGCCCGGGTGTCCAGCTTGGGGGTCTGGTACCCCGTCTCATTGCAGAACAGGCCCTTCACCTTCTCCAGGGGGATGTCCGTCCTGTGGGCCACCATCTCGGCGGCGATCTCCCGGATCCGCTCATACCGCTCCCGGTCGTACACGTCCTTGCCGTAGGTCAGCCCGGCCTGGGCCAGGCTCTGGAGCTCCACTGCCCAGTTCAGCCACAGCTCGTCCACTGTATTTCCTCCCATCGTACGGAATTTCAAAGCTGCTTTTGCATTTGCGTGCCTACACGTACCCCAGCAGGCCCCGGACGGACACCTCGCCGGAGGACACCGTCTCCCGCCGGCCGTCGGGGCGGCGCACCACCAGGGCGAAGGTTTCGTCGACGGCCTCGGCCACGGCCTCCTCCTCCCCGCCGGCGCGAAGGAGCCGCACGGGTCTGCCCAGGGTGAGGCAGTCCGCCCGGTAGCGCTCCAGCCACTCTCCCCACCGGCGGGGGAAGTCGGCGGCCATCCGATCCAGGGCGGCGATCACCGCCCCGGCCGCCTCCGCCCGGCGGGGTGCTCTCCCCAGGGCCTGGGCCAGAGAGACCGCCACCGGGGCCACCTCCGGGCCGAAATCAGCCGCCGTCTGGCTCACGTTGAGGCCCAGGCCCACCACCACATAGCGCAGGGCGGCGGTCTCCGCCTCCAGCTCCAGCTCGGTGAGGATGCCGCACAGCTTGCGGCCGTCCAGGATCACGTCGTTGGGCCACTTGATACCGGGGCGGATACCGCACAGCTCCTCCACCGCGTCGCACACCGCCACCGCCGTCCACGCCGTCAGGGCGGACACCTGCTCCAGGGGGCAGTCCGGCCGCAGCAGGGCGGACAGGTACAGCCCCTTCCCCGCCGGGGAGACAAAGGAGCGGCCCCGGCGGCCCCGGCCCCCGGTCTGCTCCCCGGCGAGCACCACCAGCCCGTCGGGCACGGCGTCCACCGCCCGGCGCTTGACCTCGTTGTTGGTGGAGTCCACCGTCTCCAGGCAGATCAGCTCCTTCCCCACCCGGCGGCCGGCCACCGCCGCCGCCAGCTCCCCGGCGGAGAGCAGATCCGGCGAGCCCTCCAGCCTGTAGCCCCGCCGGGGGGCGGAGGAGATGGCGTACCCCTCCCCCCGCAGGGTCTCGATGGCCTTCCAGACCGCCGCCCGGCTCACCCCCAGGGTCTGGCTCATGGTCTCCCCGGACAGCTCCTCCCCCGACTTCAGCAGGGAGAGCACCTCGTCCCGCAGCATGGACATCCCTCCTTGATTGGTTGCCTCCATTGTACCTGTACCGGTTTTATTTGTCAACCGATTCAAAAATCAAGTTGACAAACAGCATATTGTAAACTATACTTAAGGCAAAGTTTACAATCAGGAGGAACCACCCATGCGCACCCAAGAGCTGGCCCGGGCGGCCCTGTTCGCCGCCCTCATTGCCATCTGTTCCTGGATCTCCATCCCCACCGCCGTCCCCTTCACCCTCCAGACCTTCGCCGTGTTTCTGGCCCTGGGGGTGCTGGGGGGAAAGCTGGGCACCCTGTCGGTGGCGGTCTACCTGCTGCTGGGCGCGGTGGGATTGCCGGTGTTCGCCGGGTTCCAGGGCGGCCTGGGGGCCCTGCTGGGGGCCACCGGCGGCTACCTGGCCGGCTTCCTGCTCACCGCGCTGACGGTGTGGGGGGCGGAGCGGCGGCTGGGCAAGTCCGCGCCGGTGTTCCTGGTGTCCTGCCTGCTGGGACTGGCCCTGTGCTACCTGTTCGGCTCGGTGTGGTTCGCGGCGGTGTATGCCGCCGCCTCCGGCCCTGTGGGGCTGGTCACCGTGCTGGGGTGGTGCGTGTTCCCCTTCGTCCTCCCCGACCTGGCCAAGCTGGCCCTGGCCGTCGTCCTGAGCCGGCGGCTGGCTGCCGCCCTGGCCCGGCGCACGGCGTAGCCCCGTGCCGCCCGGGCATAAGCCGCCCCCCTGTCCCATATACATGGGGTAAGACTATGGAAAGGCGGGGTGGGGTATGCCCTATGAGGAGAAGCGCCCGGGGCCGGAGGCGGCCCATCACATCATTCTGGAGGAGCGGGAGCAGCTCTCGGTCTCCGGGGTGGAGGAGGTGGAGAGCTTTGACGAGAACACCATCGTCATGCTCACCAGCCGGGGCACCCTGGTGGTACGGGGGGAGGAGCTGCACATCGAGAAGCTGAGCCTGGACGGCGGCGACCTCCGGGTGGAGGGCTCCATCGACTCCCTGACCTATGAGGATGGCGGGCGGGAGCGGGGCGGCCTGTTCTCCCGCCTCTTCGGCTGAGATGACGGTATCCATGGCGGCCCAGGTGCTGTTTTTCACCGGCGCGCTGGGCCTGGGTGTGGCAGTGGGGGTGCTCTACGACATATTCCGCATCCTGCGGGTGCGTCTGCGCCTGCCCCTGCTGGGGGGGATTCTGGATCTGCTGTTCTGGCTGGTGGTCACCGCCGCCCTGTTCCTCTACACCGTCACCGCCGGCAGCGGAGAGGTGCGGGGCTACCTGGTGCTGGCCGTGCTGGGCGGGGCGGCGGCCTATTTCTGGCTGCTCAGCCGGTGGTTTCTCTGGCTGGGCTACCGCCTGGCGGATTTTCTTGGGCTTGTGTGGGGGCTGGTGACACTACCCCTTGTGCTTCTGGCCCGCCTGGGTAAAAAAATCGAAAAAAACGCAAAAAAATCCTTCCATTATCGCCGCAAGTGGTATAAAATAGGTGTACTACACAGGGAAATGGATGGACTGCACCGTTCGGATCAACCGGCGGCGGAGGGAGGGCCGGATCATGAAACTCAAGAAAGCGTCCCTTCTGACCAAGCTGGTGGTTCTGGCTCTGCTCATCGGCGCCGCCACCGGGCTGCTGAATCTGCGCCAGCAGATCCTCACCGCCGAGGCGGATCTGGCCGAGGCCCAGTCCCGGGTGGCCGAGCAGAAGCAGGTCAACGCCGAGCTGGCCGACGCCGTGGAAAACAGCGGTGATCCCGAGCGGCAGGCCGACCTGGCCCGGAGCAAGCTGGGCCTGGTGGAGCCGGGCGAGTACATCTTCCGTTTCACTGACTGAAACTTTTGAGAGGGGATTTTACAGGCAGCTATGGAGTTTGGTGTTGGTTCGATTCTGGAAGGAAAAGTCACAGGCATCACAAAGTTCGGCGCGTTCGTCTCCTTGCCGGAAGGCAAGTCGGGTCTGGTGCACATCTCTGAGATCGCCTACTCCTACGTCAACGACGTGAAGGATCATTTGAAGGAAGGGCAGGAGGTCAAGGTCAAGGTCATCGGCATCGACGAGAACGGCCGCATCAACCTCTCCATCAAAAAGGCCATGGATCCCCCGCCCCGCCCCGCGGGACAGGGCAGGCCCGGCGGCCGGCCCGGCGGGCACAGCGGCGGCGGCTTCCGGGGCAAGCCCGCCCCGGCGGAGCCCACCACCTTTGAGGACCGTCTCAAGCAGTTCATGGCCTCCTCCGACAGCAAGCTGTCTGAGCTGCGCCAGTCGGAGCGCCGCAGCTCACGCAGGGGCGGCCGGCGCTGAGCGGCTTCTTCTAACATGACACAGAGAAAGGTTCCGGCCCGCTGGGCCGGAACCTTTTTATGCCTATCCCCTATTCCTCCGGGGTGTAGGGGGCCACGTCGATGCCGGTGTAGTACCACTTGAGGATCTCCTCGAAGCTCTTTCCCTCCCTGGCCAGGGCGTTGGCCCCGTACTGGCTCATGCCCACCCCGTGGCCGTAGCCGGTGACGGAAAAGGTGACGTTCGCGGCGTCGGCGGTGACGGTAAAGCTGGTGGAACGCAGGGAAAAGAGGGTGCGCAGGGCGGCGCCTGTCACGGGGACGCCCCCCACGTCCACGCTCTCCACCCCGCCGCCGGAGCGGTTGGTCAGATTGGTAAACCAGCCGGACGGCTCCCCGGAGAGATCGGCGTCGGGATACTGCTCCAGCAGCTTTGCCCTGAACTCCTCCACCGGCACGGTGACGGTGGTGTGGTAGTTGGGCACCTCCTCCCCCTCCGGGCTGTCCACGCTGGTGAGATAGGGAACCGAGTTGCCCCACACCTCCACCGCGTCCACCGTCTTCCCCGCGGCGGAGGAGAAGAACAGGGCCTGGATGGGCTGCCCCTGCCAGAGGGCGGCCAGGCCGTCAGTGTCCGCCACGGCGGCGGCAATCTTGTCGGTGTAGGCCCGGGCGTTGTCCCCCCAGTTGACGGCGGCCTCCTCGGGGGTGATGTAGGCCTGGCAGCAGGTGATGTCTGTGCACACGTCTGCGTCCGGATGTTTCTCCGAGGTGCGCGCCAGCTTGGACAGGGTATAGGTGCGGGCGGCCACTGTCTGGGCCTTGAGGGCCTCCGGCTCGAAGGAGGCGGGCATCTCGGCGGCCACCACCCGCCACAGATACTTGTCCATGGACAGGGTGAGCACCTCCCCCTCCCCCACCTGCACCTTCACCGAAACCCGGCTGTCCGCCGTCACGCCGGGGGTGACTACCGTGCGGTCGATGGGCAGGGTGCCGGTGGGGATCTCCTCCGGCGCCTCCCCCTCCCCCAGCAGGAGCAGGGGGAGGAGAAACAGAGTGAGCAGCAGGGCCAGGGCGGTGGCCACCACCTGCCGCATACGCAGGCCGCCTTTTTGCAAGTTTTTCTTCACTGCCATGCAGGTTTCCCCCAGCTTTGTATTTTAGATTGACTGCGGCCGCAAAAAAGGCTACAATAATACACAACGAAATTGGGCAAAGGAGTGACAGAACATGCAGAATGAGGTATGGGCGGCGGACACCGCCTTTATGGACAGTCTATGCGGCGAATACCGCAGGCATAACCAGATCGACCCGGCGGACTATGAGCGCTACCAGGTCAAGCGGGGCCTGCGCAACCCGGACGGCACCGGCGTTATGGCGGGGGTGACCCAGATCGGCAGCGTCATGGGCTACTATGTCCAGGACGGGGAGCGGGTGCCCGCCCCCGGCAAGCTGATCTACCGGGGCATCGACGTGGAGGCCCTCATCGACGGCTTTGTGGGGGAGGGCCGCTTCGGCTTTGAGGAGACGGCCTACCTGCTGCTCATGGGCTCCCTGCCCACCCGGGCGCAGCTGGAGGGCTTCCAGGCCCTGCTGAACCATCACCACACCCTCCCCCCCATGTTCACCGAGGACATGATCATCAAGGCCCCCAGCCCCGACGTGATGAACAAGCTGGCCCGCTCGGTGCTGGCCCTGTACTCCTACGACGACAACCCCGACGACCTGTCCCTGGCCAACCAGCTGCGGCAGGCGGTTGGCCTCATCGCCCGGGTGCCCACCATCGTGGCCCACGCCTTTGCGGTGAAGCGGCACTACTATGACAACGAGTCCCTGTACCTCCACCGGCCCCAGGAGGGGCTGAGCGTGGCGGAGAACTTCCTCTACTCCGTCCGCCACGACAACCAGTACACCGCCGAGGAGGCCAGGCTGCTGGATCTGTGCCTGGTGCTCCACGCCGAGCACGGCGGCGGCAACAACTC
>NZ_JAHZDL010000008.1:0-47121 GCF_019422385.1 Flavonifractor sp. | reverse complement strand
GAGCGGGTGGAGGCCACCCTGTTCGGCAACGGCGAGCGCACCGGCAACGTGGACATGGTGACCCTGGCTCTGAACCTGTACACCCAGGGGGTGGATCCGGGCCTGGACTTCTCCAACATCAACAAGATCCGGGACGTGTACGAGAAGGTCACCAAGATGAAGATCGGCGAGCGGCAGCCCTACGTGGGCGAGCTGGTGTTCACCGCCTTCTCCGGCTCCCACCAGGACGCCATCAACAAGGGCGTGCGCTACATGGAGGAGAGCGGCAGCGACTACTGGGAGGTGCCCTACCTGCCCATCGACCCGGCGGACGTGGGGCGGCAGTATGAGCCCATCATCCGCATCAACTCCCAGTCGGGCAAGGGCGGCGCGGCCTTCGTCATGCAGCACTCCTTCGGCTTCGACCTGCCCAAGGCCATGCACCCCGAGTTCGGCCACATCGTCCAGGTGGAGACCGACCGGGTGGGCAAGGAACTCAAGCCCGAGGCCATCTACGACCTGTTCAAGACCCACTATATTGACGCGGTGAAGCCCTACGAGCTGGTGCGCCACTCCTTCGCCGAGTTCACCGACGAGGAGGGCCACTCCCACGTCACCTTCGCCGGCACCCTCCGCCACACCGACACCGTGTTCCAGGTGCAGGGCTCCGGCAACGGCCCCATCGACGCCTTCTTCAACGCCATCCACGGCCAGAAGATGGATCGCTTTACCTTTATCGACTACAGCGAGCACGCCATCAAGCAGGGCTCCGACTCCCAGGCCGTGTCCTACATCCACCTGCAGGATCAGAACGGCAAGGACTGGTTCGGCGTGGGCATGAGCCACAACATCAACCTGGCCCCCCTGAAGGGCATCCTCTCCGCCATCAACCGGGCGGTGAACCACGACGCCGAGTAAGGCCAATTCCCGGCTTGCGTCCCGGCGGCAAATCCGTTATAATATGGTGGCAACTATGTAAGAGAGGACGCGGACGGCTATGGAAGACCAGCGCGAGGCCCTGCTCCGGCAGATCTGGGCGGCCCAGGACGAGGCCTACGACCTGATGTATGAATATGACTCCCTCCCCCACCAGTACGGGGAAAATACCCTCTACCAGTCGGAGGCCCAGATCATCGACCTCATCGGCGAGCACCCGGAGATCACCGTCACCGAGCTGGCCGCCATCCTGAAAAAAACCCCCAGCGCCTGCTCCCAGATCGTGCGGAAGCTGCGGGCCAAGGGCTGGGTGGAGCAGGTGCGCAACGCGGAGAACAACCGGATTTTCAACCTCTATCTCACCGACAGCGGCCAGCGGGTCTATCAGGATCACACCTCCTTCAACCGCTGCTGCCAGGAGGCCACCTTCCGGCTCCTGGATACCTTCTCCACCCAAGAGCTGGAGCACCATTTGATGGTGCAGCGGAAGCTCAACGAGGCGTATCAGGAGGATGTGCAGCACAGCAAGGAACATAATCTGTGAACCACCGGGGCGCGGCCATGGCCGCGCCCCGGTTTTCTTTGTCGGATCCGACAAAACGCACGCTCCGATTTTGTGCGCCCCGCAGAACTTGTGAAATCTGCACAGTTTTTCTTGACATCCTCCGTTGTAGTAGTATTATAAATATGCTATTTAATTTAGCTGATTAATATTATAGATTATAAATATATCCGTGCTTTGCAGCGGACGCGCTGATCAAAATAAAGCGGAAAACCCACAGGATTCGTGCTATAATCTATAAAGGAGGAATTTCCGTGGAGGAAAAAGGGAAAAAGTTAGGCTTACTCAATCTGATCGGCCTCTGCGTGGGCGGCGGCATCGGCACCGGTATCTTCATCATGATGGGCTCCGGCATCGCCTATGGCGGGCGGTCCATTGTGCTGGTATGCAGCATTGGCTGCGTCTACATGCTGCTGGCCTTCTGGAACTCTCTGGCATTTGGCTCCATGTTCGTGCTGCCCGGCGGCGACTACGCCGCCCGGTCCATGGTCTTCCCGCCGCTGCTCACCGGTGTGTCGGCCTGGTTCCAAATCGCGTCCGCCTTTGTACTGGCTGGCCACTCGCTGGCTATCACGCAATTTGTGGAACAACTGTGGCCGCAGGTCAGCAACTTCCAGATGCCTTTCTCGGTGCTGGTTCTGACGCTGGGATTTGTATGCACCATCCGCGGCTCCCGCATGCTGACCCTGATTGAGAACCTGATTACCGTTACCCTGCTTGTATCTCTGGGGATGTTCATTGTGTTCGGCGTTCCCCAGGTAGACGCCGCCAGCTTCTTCTCCAATGCGGACGGCGGATTCTGGCGCGACGGGTTTGGCGGATTCATGGCTTCTCTCTCCATGATGTCCTTTGCCTGTATGGGCACCTCCGCCATGATCTCTATGGGCGGAGTCACCAGGAATCCCAAGCGCACCATTCCCCTGGCCTCAATTCTCGCCACCGTTGTTGTCGCCGTGGTGTATGCTTTGATGGGCTATGTGGCTAGCGGCATCCTGCCCTATGAGCAGGTGGCCGGCCAGAACATCAGCGTCACCGCCGAGGCGATCCTGCCCCGTGGCCTATACGTGTTCTTCGTGGTGGGCGGCGGTATCTGCGCTGTGGCCTCCACCATGCTGGGTGTTATGGCCTATCTGCGTGCGCCTATCCTGCGGGTGGCTGAGGACGGCTGGCTTCCCTCCGTGTTCACCAAGACCACCAAGGGCGGCTATCCCTGGGTCATGTACCTGGTGCTATATGTTGTCAGCCTGATCCCCCTGGTGACCGGCCTGGACATTGAGGGTGTTGTCGGCAATACCATGATCCCCACTATGATCCTGAATATTTTCATGAACCTCTACTGCCTGCGTCTGCCCAAGCTGTATCCGGAGCAGTGGGAAAAGCGGGGCCTCCGCTTCCCGAAGTGGGTCTGGAACCTCTGCTCTGTAGCCGGTAGTGTTTTCGGCATCATGATTATCTATAACCTGTTCATCAACCTTGACTTCAAGGCCGCCGCCCTGTGTGTGGGCGAAATTGTGGTCATGTTCATTATCCCTCTCATCACCCTGAAAATGAAGTGGGTTTCGCCCGATGTCCTGGCCGCCCGCAAGCAGGAGACGATTGAGCGCGCCCTGGTCGATACCGAGAATGAGGGCTAAACAAGGAGGTTTTATTATGAAATACGACTTTACATCCATCATTGACCGCCGGGGCAAAGACGCCCTGGCGGTGGAGAGCATCGGGCATAAGGTCTGGGGCAACGAGCCCGACGCCCCCAAGGAGGGCTTCGACCCCATCCCCATGTGGGTGGCGGACATGAACTTCGCCACCTGCCCTGCCATCCCCGCCGCCATGATTGAGCGGGCCAAGCACCCCCTGTACGGCTACTTCTTCCCCAGCGACGCATACTACAACGCCATCATCGGCTGGCAGACCGAGCGCCACGGCTTCCGGGATCTGAAACGGGAATACATCGGCTATGAGAACGGTGTCCACGGCTGCGTCACCAGCGCGGTGGAAACCCTTTCCGCCCCCGGCGACAAGATCCTGCTCCACTCCCCCACCTATGTGGGCTTCGCCGCCGATGTGGAGGGCCTGGGCCGCACCTCGGTATACAGCCCCCTTAAGAAGGACGAGAACGGCGTGTGGCGCATGGACTACGAGGACATGGACGCCAAGCTGAAGGAAAACCACATCCATCTGGCCATCTTCTGCTCCCCCCACAACCCCGCCGGGCGGGTTTGGGAGCGCTGGGAGCTGGAAAAGGCCATGGAGGTCTTTGAGGCTAACCAGTGCCTAGTAATCAGCGACGAGATCTGGGCAGACATCACCTACACCGGCCACCAGCATATCCCCACACTCATGGTCAACGACTGGGCCAGAGAGCACACTGTGGCGGTGTACGCCCCCTCCAAGACCTTCAATCTGGCGGGCCTGATCGGCAGCTATCACATCATCTATAACCAGTATCTCCGGGATCGGGTCACCGCCCACGGCGACGCCACCCACTACAACGAGATGAATGTGCTGTCCATGCACGCCCTGATCGGCGCCTACTCCCAGGAGGGCCGCGCGTGGGCCGACGAGCTGCGTCAGGTGCTGGAGGGCAACTGCAAATACGCCTGTGACCACATCCGGCAGCACTATGACGGGGTGGACGTGTCCATGCCCCAGGGCACCTATATGCTCTTCCTGGATCTGACGGACTACTGCCGGCGCACCGGCAAGACCCTGGATCAGGTCATCAAGGCCGGCTGGGACGTGGGCGTGGGCTGGCAGGACGGCCGGATGTTCCACGGCCCCTGTCACATCCGCATGAACCTGGCCTCCCCCCTCTCCCGCATCCAGGAGGCCTTCCACCGCCTGGACAAGTACGTATTCAACGCCTGAGCACACAAAAACGGAGCCGATTCCCGCTGGGAACCGGCTCCGCGCTTTTTCGGTTTACTGCACGCCCACCTCGTGGAAGAAGCGGTCGTGGATGACCTGGGCCGCCCGGTCGGCCTCGCTGAGATCCACCAGCACGGAGATCTTGATCTCGCTGGTGGCGATCATGTGGATGTTGATGGCCGCATTGTACAGGGCCTCGAACATCTTGGCGGCCACGCCGGGGTTGTGGATCATGCCCGCGCCCACGATGGACACCTTGGCGATGGCGTCGTTCACGTCCACGTGGTCGAAGCCCAGGGCCTCCTTCCGGGCCTCCAGGGCCTGCTTGGCCCGCTCCATGTCCTGCTTGCCCACGGTGAAGCTGATGTCCTTGGTGTTGTGGCGGCCGATGGACTGGAGAATGATGTCCACGTTTACGTTCTCCTTCGCCATGAGGGAGAAGATCTTGAAGGCGATGCCGGGCTCGTCGGGCAGGCCCACCACGGCCAGCCGGGCCACGTTCTTGTCGCAGGCAACGCCGCTGACATGCAGTTTTTCCATGGTTTTCGCAACCTCCTTGACTTTGGTGCCGGGCTTGCCGGAAAAGCTGGAGAGTACCTCCAGATTGACGCCGTAGCGCTTGGCCATCTCCACCGAGCGGTTGTGGAGCACCTGGGCCCCCAGGGTAGCCAGCTCCAGCATCTCGTCGTAGGTGATCTCCTCCAGCATCCGCGCCCCCGTCACATGGCGGGGGTCGGCGGTGTAGACGCCGTCCACGTCGGTGTAGATCTGGCACAAATCCGCCTGGAGCACCGCGGCCAGGGCCACCGCCGAGGTGTCCGAGCCGCCCCGGCCCAGGGTGGTGATGTCGTCATACTTGTTGATGCCCTGGAAGCCGGTGACGATCACGATGGTGTTCTTGTCCAGCTCGGTGAGCACCCGCTCCACGTCCACCCGCTTGATGCGGGCGTCGCCGTAGGCCGAGTTGGTGCGGAAGCCCGCCTGCCACCCGGTCAGGGAGATCACCGGATAGCCCATGGCCTCGATTGCCATGGCGCACAGAGAGCAGGAGATCTGCTCCCCCGTGGACAGCAGCATATCCATCTCCCGCCTGGAGGCGTTGGGGTTGATCTCCGCCGCCTTGGCGATGAGATCGTCGGTGGTGTCCCCCTGGGCGGAGAGCACCGCCACCACCTTATGGCCCCGGCGGTAGGTCTCGGTGATGATGCGGGCCACGTTGCGGATGCGGTCGGCGTCCGCAACCGAACTCCCGCCGAATTTCTGTACAATCAGTCCCATTGGTATATGTACCCCCTACAAAGGAAAAAGTCAGGACAGGCCGGAGCATGGCGCCCCAGGCCATCCTATGCCCTCAGTCCAGCACCCGGAACACGGACAGGGGCTTCACGCAGGCCAGCTTGCCGTCCAGCTCCGCCCGGGTCATGGGCGGGGTGACCAGGGCGAACTCACCCGCCGGCGCGTCCGCCCGCGCCAGCAGCCTGGCCCCGGGCAGGGCGGCCTGCACGGCCCCGGCATCCCCGGAGCCCCGGACGTACCAGGCGGAGGCCAGGCCGTCGGGGGACACGGTGGTGTCCTCGCCGCCCTCGGCCCAGAACACCCGCTTCTTCTCATCCCGGTGCTTGGCCGCGTCGATCACATCGGCCACCACGGCGGAGGCGGTGGGCAGCTTGCCCGCCCCCCGGCCGTAGAACATCACGTCGCCGATGGCGTTGCCCTTCACGGCGATGGCGTTGAACACGTCCTCCACCCCGGCCAGGGGGTTCTCCACGTCCACCAGGTGGGGGGACACATAGGCGCACACCCTGCCGTCGGCCTGCCGGATGGCCCGGCCCAGCAGCTTGAGCTTCTTCCCGCAGGACTCCGCCCACGCCACGTCGGACAGGGTGACACCGGTGATGCCCTCGGCGGGCACCTGACGGGGATAGATATGCCGCCCGAAGGCCAGAGAGGCCAGAATGCAGATCTTGCGGCAGGCGTCGTGTCCCTCGATGTCGGCGGTGGGATCCTGCTCGGCATAGCCGTTGGCCTGGGCCTCCTTCAGCGCCGCGTCAAAGCTCAGCCCGCCCCGGATCATCCGGGTGAGGATATAGTTGGTGGTGCCGTTGAGGATGCCGGTGATCTCCTCGATCTCATTGGCCGCCAAGCACTGGTTCAGGGGGCGCAGGATGGGGATGCCGCCGCCCACGCTGGCCTCGAACAGGTAGCTGACCCCCTGCTCCGCCGCCAGGGCCAGCAGCTCACAGCCGTGCTCCGCCACCAGCTCCTTGTTGGAGGTGACCACGCTCTTGCCCGCCCGCAGCGCCCGGCGGGTGAAGTCCAGGGCCGCCTTCGCCCCGCCGATGGTCTCCACCACGATGGACACCTCGGGGTCGTTCTCGATCACCGAGAAGTCGTGCACCACCTTGTCGGCAAAGGGGCTGTCGGGGAAGTCCCGCACGTCCAGGATATATTTCAGGCGGATGAGATCATCCACCTTCTGATCAATGTGGGGCCCGTTGGTGGCCAGCACCTCGGCCACGCCGGAGCCCACCACGCCAAAGCCCAGAATTGCCACGTTCACCATACTCTGTCTCTCCTCCTCACATCCGGGCACTCAACCCGCCAGAATCTCACAGCGCAGCACGCCCTCCATCCGCAGGGCCCGCTCCATCAGCTCCTCCACCGGCAGGGACAGGCCGGAGGTCTCCGCCCCCACCGTCACCGCCGCGCAGCCGTTGGCCGGGATGGACTGGTTGATGGTGAGAATATTTCCGCCCGTCTGGGCAAAGATATTCAGGACGGCGGACAATACCCCCGGTTCGTCCTTCAGCAGGAACTGAAAGGTGACGATCCGCCCGTGGAGCATGTCGTTGAAGGGCCGCACCGCGTCCTTATACTTGTAAAAGGCGCTGCGGCTGATGCCCACCTGCTGGGCCGCCTGGTGGACGGTCTCGGCCTCGCCGGTCTCCAGGAGCCGCTTGGCCTCCGCCACCTTCAGGAAAATCTCGGGCAGCGCGCCGGCCTCCACAATAAAATAGCCCGGCGTTTTTCCCATACTATGCACCTCCCGCTTTATGTGTCCACAGCGGAAGGCCATTTGTTTTCCGCTTGTGGTCTATTGTAGCACATCCACCCACCCCGCCGCAAGGGCCAACCTCCGCCAATCCCGCCGATTTCTTCCAGATCTGTCCGCGCTTTTTTGTGGAATCCTACATATTCTCGGGGAAGGGGGCGTCTTTTTGCCGGAAAACAGGCACCTGCGCTTCCTGCTCCGCCTCCTCTACGCCGCCCTGGCCCTGGCCGGGCTGTGGCTGGGCGTCCGCTTCCTGCTGCCCTGGCTGCTCCCCTTTCTGCTGGCCTGGGGGCTGGCCGCCCTGCTGGAGCCCGCCGTGGGCCTTCTCATGCGCCGGCTCCGCCTGCCCCGGTGGGGGGCCGCCGCCCTGTGTACCGCCGCGCTGGCCGCCGCCCTGCTGGGCCTTCTGGCCCTGGCCCTTTGGCGGGCCTGGTATGAGCTGACCCGGCTGGTGGCCCGCCTGCCCGTGCTGCTCTCCGGGCTTCCCGCCCTGGCGGAGGAGCTGGAGGGGTGGGCCTACCGCTTCCTGGTGGCCCTGCCCCTCCCCCTCCAGGACGCCGCCCGGGAGGGGCTGGAGAACCTGGCCCGCCAGGGGGCCGCCCTGCCCGGCCGGCTCTCCCAGGCCCTGGCGGAGGGGGCTGCCGGCCTGGCCGCCGCCCTTCCCTCCGCCGCCCTCTTTCTCTTTACCACCCTCCTGGCCGCCTATTTTACCAGCGCAGGCCGCCCCTCCCTGCGCGCCTCCCTCCGGCGGCTGATGCCCGGCACCTGGCAGGAGCGGCTGGGCCGGGTGTCCGGCGGCCTGAAAACGGCCTTCGGCGGCTGGCTCAGGGCCCAGGGGCTGCTGATGCTGCTCACCTTCGGGGAGCTGGCTCTGGGCTTTCTCCTGCTGCGGGTGGAGCCCGCCCTGCTGCTGGCCGGGCTCACCGCCCTGGTGGACGCCCTGCCCGTCTTTGGGGTGGGGACGGTGCTGCTCCCCTGGGGGGCCATCGCCCTGCTGCTGGGAGATGTCCGGCTTGGCCTGGGGCTGCTGCTCCTCTACGGAGCTGTCACCCTGGTGCGCAGCCTGCTGGAGCCCAGGCTGGTGGGGAAACGGGTGGGGCTGCCGCCCCTGGCCGCCCTGGCCTGCATGTATGTGGGCTTCCGGGCCTTCGGGGTGGCCGGCATGGTGCTCGCCCCCCTGGCCGGGGTGCTGGCCCGGCAGCTGTGGGCCTCCGGCGTGCTGCGCGGGCTCTTCTCCCGGCTGTAAACAGGGGCCGCCGGCATACGCCGGCGGCCCCTCTGTGTCGCTCCGGTTTCACTTGTAGAGCATCAGCACAATGCCCGCGATGATCAGCACCACGCCGCCCACCTTGGTTCCCATTTTGGAGCGCATCCGGCGGAATACCTTCCGGAGCATGTCCAGGGGGATGAGCAGGAACAGGACGCCTACAATAATCAGCAATACCCCCACGGAGAACAGGCCACCCATTTCTTCACCGCCATTCTGTGTGTACTGCTCTGATTGTACCAGCTTCCCCGCCATTTTGCAAGCCGGGCCGCCATTTCATCTTGCCTTTTTCCCGGGGGTCTGATAGGATCAGAGCAGAAAAGGTTGCTGCTGCAACGGGGAGGGTACCATGCAGTCTTATCTGGGTGCGCTGCGCCGGGCGGCGCTGTTTCGCGGCATGGAGGATGAACAGATTCTGACGGCGGTGGACTGCCTGGGCGGTCAGCTGCGGCGCTACCAAAAGGGGGCCGCGGTGCTGCGCGCCGGTGAGCCCGCCACCCACCTGGGGATGGTGCTCACCGGCCAGGTGCAGGTGAGCCGGGCCAGAGCCGACGGCCAGCGGGTGGTCATGGGCAGCATGGGGCCCGGCGGCCTGTTTGCCGAGTCCTATGCCTGCGCCCGGGCGGAGAGCCTGCCGGTGACCGTCACGGCAGAGGCCGAGGCGGCGGTGCTTCTGCTGGACTGCCGGCGCATCTCCTCCCCCTGCTCCGCCGCCTGCGGCTGCCACGCTAGGCTGATTGCCAACCTGCTGGCCGTGCTGGCGGAGAAGAACCTCCATCTGGCAGGCAAGCTGAACCACCTGTCCGGCCGCACCATCCGGGAGCGGCTGCTGGCCTATCTGGAGGAGCTGTCCGACCGGACGGGGCGGCGCACCGTCACCGTCCCCTTTGACCGGCAGGCCCTGGCCGACTACCTGTGCGTGGATCGCAGCGCCCTGTCCCGCACCATCGGCGCCCTTCAGCGGGAGGGCGTGCTCACCGCAGACCGGGCCCGCTTCACCCTTCACAACATCTCTCCATCAGGAGGCGCGTAATATGGGCAAGTACATTCTGGCCCTGGATCAGGGCACCACCAGTTCCCGGGCCATTCTCTTCGACCGGGAGCAGAACATCCTGGGCGTGGCCCAGAAGGAGCTGACGCAGCACTACCCCCGGGAGGGCTGGGTGGAGCAGGACGCCATGGAGATCTGGTCTACCCAGTACGGCGTGATGATGGAGGCCATCGCCCGGTCGGGGGTGGAGCCGTCGGAGATTGCCGCCATCGGCATCACCAACCAGCGGGAGACCACCATCCTGTGGGACAGGGCCACCGGCCGGCCCCTGCACAACGCCATCGTGTGGCAGTGCCGCCGCACGGCAGAGCTGGTGGATCAGCTCCGCTCCGACGGGCTGGAGGAGCACATCCGGGCCGTCACCGGCCTGATCCCCGACGCCTACTTCTCCGCCACCAAGCTCAAGTGGCTGCTGGATCACGTGGAGGGGGCGCGGGAGAAGGCGGCGCGGGGGGAGGTGCTCTTCGGCACGGTGGACAGCTGGCTGGTGTGGAAGCTCACCGGCGGGGCGGTTCACGTCACCGATGTGACCAACGCCTCCCGCACCATGCTCTTCGACATCCACAGGCTGGACTGGGACGACACCCTGCTGGAGGCTTTGGACATCCCCCGCTCCGTGCTGCCGGAAGTGCGCTCCTCCAGCGAGATCTACGGCTATACCGACATACAGGGGGTACGCATCCCCATCGCGGGCATGGCAGGCGACCAGCAGGCCGCCCTCTTCGGCCAGGGCTGCTTCTCCCCCGGGGACGCCAAGAACACCTACGGCACCGGCTGCTTCCTGCTGATGAACACCGGGGATACCCCCTGTGAGAGCAGAAACGGCCTGCTGACCACCATTGCCGTGGGCCTCAACGGCAAGGTGGAGTACGCCCTGGAGGGCGCGGTGTTCGTGGGGGGCGCGGTGATCCAGTGGCTGCGGGACGAGCTGCGCTTTTTCCCCGACAGCCGGGACGCGGAGTACTACGCCCGGAAGGCGCCCGACAACGGAGGCGTGTACCTGGTGCCCGCCTTCACGGGGCTGGGGGCGCCCTACTGGGATATGTACGCCCGGGGCATGCTCATCGGCCTCACCCGGGGTACCCGGCGGGAGCACATCACCCGGGCGGCCCAGGAGTCCATCGCCTACCAGGTAGCAGACCTGGCCCGGGCCATGGAGGCGGACACCGGGGTGCCCCTCACCAGCCTGAAGGCCGACGGGGGCGCCAGCCGGGACGGCTTCCTCATGCAGTTCCAGGCGGATATCCTGGGCCGGGCGGTGCTGCGCCCCGCCATCCGGGAGACCACCGCCCTGGGGGCGGCCTATCTGGCCGGCCTGGCCGCCGGCGTGTGGGAGAGCCGGGAGGAGCTCTCCCGCCTGTGGCGGTGCGACACCACCTTCTCCCCCGCCATGGAGGAGGACCGCCGGGCGTCCCTCCTGGCCGACTGGCACCGGGCCGTGGTGCGCTGCCGGGGATGGGCCCGCGAAAATCCGACATAACTTCCTGGATTTCCCTGTCCTTCTCCCTTGCCATTTTCTGTGGGAAAGGGTACAATAGGGGAGACAAGACGGGAGGCATCCAACCATGCGCAACATCGACTCCTATTCCTACCAGTGCGGCGTCATCGACTGCTTCAACGAGATGGTGTACGCCGGCGTCAAATCCCTGGCACTCAGCCACCCCATGGACAGCGCGGAGGAGCGGGACGCCCTGCTCCCCTATGCCCGGGAGCTGTGCCAGCGGTATGGAAACCAGCTCTACATAGAGGACGAGCCCCTGCTCTCCGACCTGTTCCCTCTGTCCCTGAACCGGGGCAAGCACAACATCCTGTTCTACCGGGCCGGCCATGTGCTGGAGGAGTATCTGCGCCTGAAGGAGCGCAAGGCGGCCCTGGTGGCGGAGGGGGCCTACTTCGGCGGCAACCGCAGCCAGGTGGCCTGGGAGTACGGGCGGCTGCTGTCCTATCCCGCCGAGTCCATCCGCCGCCTGATCGCGGAGAACACCGACCGGGAGCAGGTATAGCCCTCTGCCGCAGATTCCTGCGCTTTCCTCTTGACGCAATCTGGAATTGGTGGTATAGTATATCAAGTAGTCTAAATGCACGGCCTGAACTCACATGTTTGTAGTCATCGTCGCTTCTTCAGACGAACAACAGGCATGTGGGTTTTTTCTATGTCATTTAGATCAAAATCTTTTCAGGAGGTACCATTCATGTATCACGGTACTGTCAAGTGGTTCAACGAGACCAAGGGCTTCGGCTTCATCTCCAACGACGAGGGCGGCGACGACGTGTTCGTCCACTTCTCCGCCATCGTGTGCGACGGCTTCAAGACCCTGCAGGAGGGCCAGAAGGTCACCTATGATGTGGAGCCCGATCCCAAGAACGCCGACAAGCTGCGCGCGGTCAACGTGGTCGCCGCCTAACATAGGACGGTCAGATGTACCCACCGCCGCCGGACCTCTGGTCCGGCGGCTTTTTTGTCCACGCACCCGCCGGCACCCTGCGGCGTATACTGCTGATGCGGCGGGTTTCCCCCGCCGACATCTGTATGGGGGAATATCTCATGTCTTGTTGTCAGTGTCAGAACTGCTGCCGCCGCTGCTGCTGCGGAAACGGCTCCACCGCCGGAAACGGCGGGATTTCCACCCTGCCCTCCTTCCCCGAGCTGCCCGTCTTTCCCGGCGGAGGCTCCGCCGTCAACACCCGCTGGCCGGTGTATGTCTCCTACCCCGCCTTCCTGTGGGATACCGCAGAGGACGGGGATGGGAGCGGCTCCTGCGGCTGCTGCCGGAACTGACCGCCCCTGCCGCCCCAGCCGGGGCGGCTACTTACGACAACACCCCCACACAGCAGACGTGCCGCCCGGCAAACCGGGCGGCACGTCTGCGTGTCGAAAAATCTCTGTGAGGAAAAGCCTCGCAGAGTTCCTGCGCCCCAGCCGCAGGAATCAAATCAAAATCCGTCATTTCCGGGGACATGCGCCTCGGAAATGACACTTCTCATGGTGGAAGGGGTGACTTTTTCTCAAGAAAACGAACCCCTTCCGCCATGTGGTCTTTCTCGAAAAAGCGGCTCTGCCGCTTTTTCGAGACGCTGCGTGCCGCCCGGCAAACCGGGCGGCACGTTCTGTTTTCACACAGGCTATTGGAGAATCCACTGCTGGCCGTCGGGCATCTCCCACAGGGTGCCCGGAATCACCTCCAGCACCTCCCCGGCGGGGTACCTCCGCACCACCACCTCCTCCCGGTAATCGGAGCCGTCCGCCTCCTCAAACCAGCGGCTGAAATACAGCCGGCCGTCCTCCCCCCGGCCCAGGAAGGCGCCGCTGTCCTCCAGGGGGAACTCCGCCCTGTCCGGCCAGAGGAGCTGGAACTTCCCGTCGTTCCCCTGCCGGGTCAGCAGGAGGGGGGAGCCGAACAGCAGCAGATTGTAGCAGTCCGGTACCTGGTCCAGGGGGATGGCGGCCAGGAGGTCCGTCTGCCCGGTCCCGTCATCGTACCGGTGGATTTCAATCTGCCCCCTGGGGAAGTCCGCCAGCAGGATGTGCAGCCTTCCCCCATCGAAGCAGGGCCGGCCGAAGTACCGCCCCTCCCTCCCCGCGATGGGCTCCACCACCCGGCCCTCCGGGTAGCGGACAAACACCAGGCGGTTGCCGCGGACGGGGTGTCCGCCGCGGAACAGCTCCTCCGCCTCGTACAGATCCCCGGAGGCAAAGTCGCTGCCCCAGTACCACGCCGGGCCGCGGCTTCCGGGCACCGGCTCAATACAGTTGATGCCGTGTGTGTCTATCTTTTTGAACATGAATCGTCTCCCTGTCTTTGGAATATGGGCCCTGGAGGCCGTCAGATGGCGAACAGGAGGAAGCGGTTGACCTCGTACCAGTCGTCCGACTCGTAGGCCAGGGTCACGGCGTCCACCCGCTCCGCCCCGGGGTAGAAGCCCTTGGTATAGGCGTCCCGGTGGCTCTTGTAGGTCAGCTCCACCCGGAAGTGCTCCGGCAGGGTGATGCGGGCGGCGGCCAGATCCTGCCGGAGGGCCTGCTCCGCCCCCTCCCGGATCAGCCGGTGGGCCAGCGCGGGGCTCAGCCCCTGGGAGCGGCCCCCCACGTCCTCCTTCACCGGCACGGTGACCAGGGACGGGTGGAGGGTCTTTCCCGCCTCGCACAGGGCCCGGTCTCCGGCCAGGAACACGCTGGGCACCCCGTACCAGGCGGCCATCCAGCTGTAGATCAGGAATTCCGAGCCGGGCAGGCCGTTGACGGTGATGCGGTGCACCACCCCGCCGTTGATGGTGTGGCTGAGGGAGTTGCCCTCCTCCGCCGCGGCGTTGTGGTAGCCCACAAAGAGGGCCGCGTCAAAGCTCTCGTCCAGCCCCTCCACCATCAGCTCCGGGGAGCGGCTCCAGCTGCGGATGAGCTGGACATACTCCGGCATCTCCTCGGGCAGAAGATTGAGCCCCGGCCCGTGGGCGTCCTTCACCACCACCAGGTCGGCCCCGGCGGCCCGGGCCCCCTCGGCGGCGGCCACCACCTCCGCCGTCATCTCCCGCCGGCTACGCTCGTACTCAAACTCCCCCGGGCGGCACCCCTCCCGGGTGGCGGTGATGGCGGTGCCCTCGATGTCCGCGCTGATAAATACCTTCATGGCTATGCGCCTCCTTTGCCCTCTATCCTACCACGTTTCGGGGCGGGGGGCAATGGGGAAGGCGTCAGCTCATCACTTCGTAGTTGTTGATGGAGACCCTGCACGCAATGGAGGCGGCCCCGCCGCCGCTCTGAGCGTACAGCTTGTACTTGAACCGGGGGCGGTCCGGCAGCTGGAAGGTCGCCTCCTCCCCCGGCGACAGGGCTACCTCCTCCACCGTCTCAGCGGCCCCCCTGCCCTCTGTCCGGACCAGCTGGAAGGTCACCGGCGCCCCGTCCCCGCCGGACTGCTCGTCCAGCATAACCCACATGCCGTCCGGCATCCCGCGCCAGACGGCGTTGCGGGAAAAATCCGCCACCAGCACAGGCTCCTCCGCCGCGCCCAGATCCACGGAATACGACTTCGACACCCACCGCTCCTTGGGGCCGAACAGGAAGAACAGGAGCGCGCAGACCGCCGCGGCCGCCACTATGGTCCAGAATATCGTGTCGGCAGAGAAAGGTTTCCTTTTTTTCATCTGGTTTCACTCCACTGAATGGGACTCGAATGACAGCGAATCACTGTTACTCGATCATGTCATAATCATCGCAGGAAATTTTGAGCGTGACTCTTCCGCTGTCTCCCGAATATTTAAATGCTGCGTATATGGAATACGTACATCCTACAGGATCAGTTAATTGAAAGTCAGCCTTTTCACCCTCCTCCAACTCAGCAAAATGTTCGTCAGCCGGTATACCCAACCCATGTCTCGGATATTCTTGGACGGTAGTCTCTACCGGCGCGGTACCAGAGCTGGAATCGTCTACCAGCAGTACCCGCAAGCCGTCATGGTGCCGATTATTGATGTCTTCCATGACAAATACGCTTCGCGTGCCACTGAGGTTGACTTTGTAGGTCCGGGTAAACGTATAGACACCGAAGTCCATGTCATATCCCTCATCCAGGAGCACCACACCGGGCGCGACCTCTCTGTTGATGATCCGCCTCTCCGTGGAAACAGGAGGCACGGAACCCGAAACCGCGCCCGCAGTAACCGAGCACATCATCGCCAAAGCAAAGGTCAGCGCAAGAAACCTTCTCAATACCTTTTTAGCCATAACAGAATCTTCTTTCAGCAAATTGGCTTTCACTTTCCCATCCATCTTCAGAGCCATCAAATCAGAAGATCAGCGGCAGTATACTCCTTACCACATCGGTATCACTCCAATCTCCTTTTTCGCCAGTAATCCCCTCAATAATTCACATATCCGGATACGTTAATCGTATCAGACGAATTATTCCGGACTGCCAAAGTATAGTATCCTCTTTCCTTAATTTTTATTGTCTTGTTGAGGTTTCCTTCGTTAGTATTGAAGTAGTGAAATGATCCATCGGAATCAATCAGGCCAAAATCCACACTGGCATCAACAGGTGAATAGGATGCTTTGATCGTAACCGTCTCTCCAGCCTCCATAGGAAAATCTTGATCAGCCGTCACAAGGGCCCCTCCAGGAATATCCATGCTGAACCGGCCAGACGCACGGGATACGAAAATTTCCGGCTCCTGAGCCCCAGAATCTATGGCTCCGGCGTTCATACCAAAACAGGCCACAGAGAGCACACACGCCATGAGCACACACAAGCATCTCTTCGTCTGCATATTATATTTCCTCCTATTCCAGATATAATTTCAAACTATCCTCTTTCGGGAGCTCTACTTTCTCTACCGGCATATCCTCAATCGGAATATAGTCCTCATCTTCTTCCTCCCTTCCAAGCCATACGCCCACGCAGAGCAGGACGAGCAGCAGAAGGGCTCCGGCGGCGGCGATCCCTATCGCGGCTTTCCGCCTGCGGCTCCCCTCCCCGGGCCGGCGGGAGTCCGCCTCCGGCTCCGGCAGTTCCCCGCCTTCCTCCGTTTTCCCGGGCTTCTCCGCCGGGGGGGCGGCCAGCTCTGCCGGGCTCACCAGCTCCTCCACCGACACGCCGAACAGCCGGCTCAGGGCCAGCAGGCTGTCCCGCCCCGGGACCGCCGCCCCTGTCTCCCACCGGGACACCGCCTGGCGGGACACTTCCAGGGCCTCGGCCACATCCTGCTGGGACAAGCCGCTCCTGCTCCGCAGCTCGGCCAGCTTTTCCTTCAGTTCCATCTTTTTCATGCCCCCATTCTACCGGGCGGGCCCCTCCAGGGCAACCACATCGGGGTTGCACGGGGAGAAACCTGTGGTTGCCCGCCGCTCTTTTTGCGGGTTTCCTGTGCCTTTATCCTACCATGTTTTCCTGTGGGGCACAACGGCGGGCCGCCCTTTCCGCCCCTCCGCCCCGTGCTTTTTGCCACATGTCCCCCCGCCTCGGAGAATTTTTTGGCGCAATCCACCATTTTGCAAAGTTCCATCTTGACAAATCCAAATCTCCTGTTAAAATATCCCTCAGTTATTTTACTTAAAAATTTTTAAGTAAAATGTCTGAACTATTTTTGAAGGAGAATCTATCATGGATTTTGAGAAGGTTAAAGAGATCATCGTGGAGACCCTGAGCTGCGACGCCGACAAGGTGACCCCCGAGGCCCGTCTGGCCGAGGATCTGGAGGCCGATTCCCTGGCCGCCGTGGAGCTGTCCATGGCCCTGGAGGAGGAGTTCGGCGTCACCATCGCCGACGAGGAGCTGCCCAACATGAAGACCGTGGGCGATCTGGTCAAGTATCTGGAAGATCACGCTGAGTAATTTGGGGAACCGGGGCATCGGCTTTTGCCGATGCCTTTTTTCCGAAAGGAGCCGCTATGAGCAACCAAGAGATTTTTGAGCTGATGGCCCGGTTTGACGCCAGCGCCGCCACCAGCTTCAAGCTGACCACCAAGGACTTCTCCCTGGAGCTGGGCAAGGGCGGCGGGGCCGCCGCCCCGGTTTACGCCGCCCCCGCGGCCCAGGCCGCCGCGCCTGCCGCCGCCCCTGCCCCGGTATCGGAGCCCGAGGGCCTGTTCATCACCGCCCCCCTGGTGGGCACCTTCTACGCCGCCTCCGCCCCCGACGCCGCCCCCTATGTGCAGGTGGGCGACCACGTAAAGAAAGGCCAGACCGTGTGCCTGATGGAGGCCATGAAGATGATGAACGAGGTGCAGGCCCCCTGCGACTGCGTCATCGAGGCCGTGCTCCAGCAGGACGGAGCCCTGGTGTCCTTCGGGGAGCCGCTGATCCGCTACCGGGAAGGGTGAGCCCATGTTCAAGCGTATTCTGATTGCCAACCGGGGCGAGATCGCCGTGCGGGTCTTCCGCGCCTGCCGGGAGATGGACATCGAGCCCGTGGTGGTCTACTCCCAGGCCGACGCCGACGCCCTCCACGTCCAGCTGGCGGAGCGGGCCTACTGCATCGGCCCCGCCCGCTCGGCGGACAGCTATCTCAATGTGGACGCCATCCTCACCGTGGCCCAGGCCACCGGCTGCGACGCCATCCACCCCGGCTACGGCTTTTTGAGCGAGAACGCCGAGTTCGCCGACGCCTGTGAGGCGGCCGGCATCACCTTCATCGGCCCCTCCGGCGACGTGATCCGCGCCATGGGCAACAAGGCCGCCGCCCGGAAGCTCATGCAGCAGGCGGGGGTGCCGGTGGTGCCCGGCTCCGACGGGGCGGTGGACACCGCCGAGCAGGCCAAGGCCCTGGCCGATTCCATCGGCTACCCGGTACTCATCAAGGCCTCCGCCGGCGGCGGCGGCCGGGGCATGCGCCGGGTGTACGATCCGGAGCAGCTCATCCCCCTCTTTGAGGAGGCCCGCAGCGAGTCGGTGGCCTGCTTCGGCAGCGGGGAGATGTACCTGGAAAAGCTGATTGTCAACCCCCGCCACATTGAGTTCCAGATCATGGCCGACGGCCAGGGGAACGTGATCCAGCTGGGCGACCGGGACTGCTCCATCCAGCGGCGCAACCAGAAGCTGCTGGAGGAGTCCCCCTCCAAGGCCCTCACCCCCGCCCTGCGGGAGCAGATGGGCCAGGCCGCCGTGGCCGCCGCCAGGGCCGCCCACTACGTCAACGCCGGCACCATCGAGTTCGTGCTGGATCAGGAGGGCCACTTCTACTTTATTGAGATGAACACCCGCATCCAGGTGGAGCACCCGGTCACCGAGCTGGTCACCGGAATGGATCTGGTGCGGGAGCAGATCCGCATCGCCGCCGGACTGCCCCTCTCCGTGACCCAGGAGGAGGTGGCCTTCCGGGGCCACGCCATCGAGTGCCGCATCAACGCCGAGGATCCGGCCAAGGGCTTTCAGCCCTCCCCGGGGAGGATCGACTTCCTCCACCTGCCCGGCGGGTACGGCGTGCGGGTGGACACCGGCCTCTACAACGGCTACGAGCTGCCCCCCTATTATGACTCCCTCATGGCCAAGCTGATTGTCTACGCCCCCACCCGGCTGGAGGCCATCCGCCGGATGCGCCGGGCGCTGGAGGAGCTGATCATCGAGGGGCCGGCCAACAACATCGACCTGCTCCACCAGATTCTCCACCACCCCGACTTCGTGCGGGGCAACTACTCCACCGGATTCCTGGAGGCCAACATGGACACCCTCCTGGCCTGGAGCGGCAGCGGGGAGGTGGGTGAAGCATGAGCAGCGTGTTTGCCCAGCGGCGACAGAAGCTGCTGTCCCTGAAGGCCCTGCGGGGCTCCTCCCCCGCACCGGCCCAGACCGAGGAGACCTGCCCGGCCTGCTCCAGGGCGGTGCCCCGGCGGGAGCTGGTGGCCAACCGCTATGTATGCCCCCTGTGCGGCCATCACTATCCCGTGGGCGCCTACTACCGGCTGAGCCTGATCCTGGACAAGGGCACCTTCCGGGAGCTGGATGCCGGCCTGGCCTCCAACGACCCCCTGGATTTCCCCGGCTATGAGGCCAAGCTGGATCAGGCCCGCCGCCGCACCGGCATGAACGAGGGCGTGGTCACCGCCACCGGCCGCATGGGCGGCCAGCGGGTGGCCGTGGGCGCCATCGACAGCCGCTTCTTCATGGGCAGCATGTCCGCCGCCCTGGGGGAGAAGGTCACCCGGCTGGTGGAGTTCGCCGACAAGTACAGGCTGCCCCTGATCCTCTTCTCCGCCAGCGGCGGGGCCCGGATGCAGGAGGGCATCCTCTCCCTGATGCAGATGGCCAAGACCTCCGCCGCCTTGGAGCGGTTCTCCCAGAGGGGCGGGCTGTATATCTCGGTCTTTACCCACCCCACCACCGGCGGCGTCACCGCCAGCTTCGCCAGCCTGGGGGACATCATCCTGTCCGAGCCGGGGGCCCTCATCGGCTTCGCCGGCCCCCGGGTCATCGAGCAGACCATCGGCGAGAAGCTGCCCGAGGGGTTCCAGACCGCCGAGTACCTGGTGGAGCACGGCTTCCTGGACGCCATCGTCCCCCGGCCCCAGCTGCGCACCACCCTGCTTCAGATTTTGAAACTCCACGGAAAGGGGGGCGACGAGCATGGCAAATGAGCTGACGGCCGCCCAGCGGGTGGCCCTGGCCCGCCACCCGGAGCGCCCCGGCACGGCGGAGTTCATCGAGCACCTGTTCACCGACTTCTTCGAGCAGCGGGGCGACCGCCTGTGCGCCGAGGACGGCAGCATCCTGGGCGGCATCGCCCTGTTCCACGGCAAGCCGGTGACCGTCATCGGCCACCGGAAGGGTCGCTCCCTGGAGCAGAACCTGGCCTTCCACTTCGGCATGCCCTCCCCCGAGGGCTACCGCAAGGCCCAGCGGCTCATGCTCCAGGCCGAAAAGTTCCACCGCCCCATCATCACCTTCATTGACACCCCCGGCGCCTACCCCGGCCTGGAGGCCGAGGCCAGAGGTCAGGGGGACGCCATCGCCCACACCCTGGCCCTGTCCAGCAGCCTCACCGTACCGGTGATCTCCGTGGTCACCGGCGAGGGGGGCAGCGGCGGCGCCCTGGCCCTGGGCGTGGGCAACCGGGTCCTCATGCTGGAGAACGCGGTGTACTCCGTCCTCTCCCCCGAGGGCTTCGCCGCCATCCTGTGGAAGGACTCCTCCCGCAGCGAGGAGGCCTGCGAGGTGATGAAGCTCACCGCCGCCGACCTGCTGGAGCTGGAGGTGGTCGACAAGGTGATCCCCGAGCCCGCGGGCGGGGCCCACACCAACCCAGAGACTCTGTACAAGACCCTGGACACCGTCCTGGCGCGGGAGCTCAACTCCCTGAGCAAGCTCAGCGGCGCGGCCCTGGCCGCCGGGCGGTATAAGAAATTCCGGGCCATGGGCGCCAAGGCCCTGAGAAAGGAGCGCACATGAGCGGAATCAAACTCCTGGGCACCGGCTCCGCCGTGCCGAGCAAGGTGGTCACCAACGACGATCTTGCCAAAATCGTGGACACCAACGACGAGTGGATCTCCACCCGCACCGGCATTCGCTCCCGCCGCTACTGCGCCGAAGGGGAGAGCCATACCTCCCTCTGCCTGGCCGCCGCCCGGCAGGCCCTGGGCCGCGCCGGCGTGAAGCCGGAGGAGGTGGGGGTGTGCATCGTGGCCACCCTCACCCCCGACTACCTGACCCCCGCCGCCGCCTGCCTGCTCCAGAGGGAGCTGGGCCTGTCGGAGGACACGGTGTGCTTTGATCTGAACGCCGCCTGCTCCGGTTTTGTCTACGCCCTCCACACCGCCGAGTGCCTCCTGGCCGCCGCGCCCCGGAAGTACGGCCTGGTGCTGGGGGCCGAGGTGCTCAGCCGGATCACCGACTTCTCCGACCGGGGCACCTGCGTGCTCTTCGGCGACGGCGTGGGCGCCGCCGTGGTGGAGTGGCGGGCCGGCTATCCCTCCCTCCACGCCGTGCTGGGCTGCCGGGGCAACGACGAGGTGCTCTACGCCCCCGGCGTCCACTCCGACCGCCCCTCCTACATCCACATGGACGGCCAGCCCGTGTTCCGCTTCGCGGTGGAGGCCGTGCCCCGCTGCGCCAGGGAGGTGCTCTCCAAGGCCGGCCTGGGGCTGGAGGATGTGGATCGGTTCGTCTTCCACCAGGCCAACCAGCGCATCATCGACTTTGCCGTCAAAAAGCTGGGCATCGACCCGGCCAAGTGCACCGGCAACATCGAGCGCACCGGCAACACCTCCGCCGCCAGCGTCCCCCTGCTGCTGGACGAGCTGATCACCGGCGGGGAGCTGCGCTCCGGCCAGCGGGCCCTGTGCGTGGGCTTCGGCGGCGGACTGACCTGGGCGGGGGCGCTACTGGAATTGGCGTAGCTTCCAACAAGCGGCAGAGCCGCTTGTTGGAGGGAGATGCAGCCCCCGCGCGCAAGTTTTGTCCGGCTTCGCCGGATAAAACTCACACTTGTGGGCTGAGAAGTGTTTTCGTCCACGCGCATGTCGCGGCCGAAAACGGATTTCATTTTATTTCCCCGCCTGCGGGCGGGGAAACTCTGCGAGGCTTTTTCGTGGAGTCGTTTCATAAGGAGTTTCTATGAAATTAAACGAGCTTTTGGGGATTGAGTTCCCCATTATCCAGGGCGGCATGGCCAACGTAGCCACCGGCAAGTTCGCCGCCGCCGTGTCCAACGCCGGCGCCCTGGGCCTGGTGGCCGGCGGCGGCCTGGACGCCGAGGCCCTGCGGGCCGAGATCCGGGACGCCAAGGCCGCCACCGACAAGCCCTTCGGCGTCAACCTGATGCTGATGAACCCCCACATCGACGAGCTGGCCAAGGTCGTGGTGGAGGAGGGCGTGCAGGTGGTCACCACCGGCGCCGGCAACCCGGGCAAGTACGTCCCCGCCTGGAAGGAGGCGGGCATCAAGGTGTTCCCCGTGGTGGCCGCCCCCGTGCTGGCCAAGCGGCTGGAGCGCTACGGCATTGACGGCGTGATCGCCGAGGGCACCGAGAGCGGCGGCCACGTGGGCGAGATGACCACCATGGCCCTGGTGCCCCAGGTGGCGGACGCGGTGAGCGTCCCCGTCATCGCCGCCGGCGGCATCGCCGACGGCCGCCAGCTGGCCGCCGCCTTTGCCCTGGGGGCCTGCGGCGTGCAGGTGGGCACCTGCCTGCTGGCCAGTGAGGAGTGCCCCATTCATGACAACTACAAGCAGGCTGTCCTTAAGGCGGGCGCCAACGACACCGTGGTCACCGGCCGCTCCGGCGGCGCCCCGGTACGGGTGCTGAAGAACAAGATGGCCCGGGAGTACCTGCGCATGGAGAAGCAGAACCTGCCCCTGGAGGAGATGGAGAAGCTGACCCTGGGCTCCCTCCGCCGGGCGGTGTTCGACGGCGACGTGGACACCGGCAGCTTCATGGCCGGCCAGGTGGCCGGCATGATCCACGAGATCAAGCCCCTGCGGCAGATCTTTGAGGAGCTGATGGCCGGCTACGAGAAGGTGCGGAAGGAGCTGAGCGAATGAGCCTGGCATTTCTGTACGCCGGTCAGGGCACCCAGCACCCCGGCATGGGGGCCGACCTCTATGAGGCCTACCCCGCCTTCCGGGCCGTGGTGGACTCCGCCGACGTGGACTTCGACCTGAAAACCACCATGTTCTCCGACCCCGACGGGGTGCTGAACCAGACCGAGTACACCCAGCCCTGCATGGTGGCCTTCGCCGCCGGCATGACCGCCATCCTGGCCGAAAAGGGCATCACCCCGGCCTACGCCGCGGGACTGTCCCTGGGCGAGTACTCCGCCCTCCAGTGCGCCGGGGTGTTCACCGCCGCGCAGGCCGTCTCCCTGGCCGCCTTCCGGGGCCGCGCCATGGCCTCTGCCGCCGCCGGCCGCCCCTGCGGCATGACCGCCGTGCTGGGCCTGGACCGGGAGAAGCTGCAGCAGGCGTGCCAGAAAGCCTCCGATGCGGGGGTGGTGGAGATCGCCAACTACAACTGCCCCGGCCAGCTGGTCATCGGCGGCGAACAGGCCGCCGTGGACAAGGCCGCCGGGCTTGCCAAGGAGCTGGGCGCCAAGCGGTGCCTGCCCCTGAAGGTCAGCGGGCCCTTCCACACCTCCCTCCTCGCTCCCGCCGGCGACGCCCTGCGGGAGAAGTTTAAGGAGATTACCTTCGGGGAGATGCGCATCCCCGTGCTGTTCAACTGCCTGGGCCGTGAGATGGGCCCCGGCGACACCATCCCCGCCCTGCTGGAGAAGCAGGTGCAGTCCTCCGTCTACATGGAGGACACCATCCGCCGCCTGGCTGAGCTGGGCGTGGACACCATCGTGGAGATCGGCCCGGGCAAGGCCCTCAGCGGCTTTGTGAAAAAGACCGCCCCCGACATCAAGACCTACGCCGTGGAGACCTGCGCCGACGTGGACGCCCTCTCCGCCGCGCTGAAAGGATAACGCTATGAGCTTTACTGGAAAGACCGCCGTGGTCACCGGCGGAAGCCGGGGCATCGGCAAGGCCATCTGCCTGGAGCTGGCCCGCCGGGGCGCCAATGTGGTGTTCTCCTACGCGGGCAACACCGCCGCCGCGGAGGAGACTTTGAAGGAGCTGGAGGCCCTGGGCGTGCAGGCCCGGGCCGTCCAGGGCAGCGTGGCCGACCCCGCCGCCGTCAAGGCCCTGATCGATACCGCCGTCAAGGAGCTGGGGGGCCTGCACATCCTGGTCAACAACGCGGGCATCACCCGTGACAACCTGGCCATGATGCTCAAGGAGGAGGACTTCGACGCGGTCATCGAGACCAACCTGAAGGGCACCTTCCTGTGCATGAAGGCCGCCGCCCGGCCCATGATGAAGGCCAAGTACGGCCGCATCATCAACCTCAGCTCCGTGGTGGCCCTGCGGGGCAACCCGGGCCAGATCAACTACTGCGCCAGCAAGGCGGGCGTCATCGGCATGACCAAGTCCCTGGCCAAGGAGCTGGGCGGGCGGGGCATCACCGTCAACGCGGTGGCCCCCGGCTATATCGCCACCGACATGACCGCCGCCCTGCCGGAGGCCGCCAAGGAGGCCATGCTGTCCGCCATCCCGGCGGGCCGCCCCGGCACCCCGGAGGACGTGGCCGCCGCCGTGGCCTTCCTGGCCTCCGACGAGGCCGCCTATATCACCGGCCAGGTGCTTTCTGTGGACGGAGGAATGGGGATGTAATCGCGGGCGGCCGCAGGCCGTCCCCCATCTTCCACCTGATTGAGGAGGAACGACAAATTTTATGGAAAAACGCAGAGTGCTGATAACCGGCCTGGGGGCCATCACCCCCCTGGGCCACAACGCTGACGATACCTGGCAGGCCGTCAAAGACGGGGTGTGCGGCATCGGCCCCATCACCCACTACGACTGCTCCGCTCAGAAGGTGCATCTGGCCGCCGAGGTGAAGGACTGGGATCCCACCACCGTGCTGGACAAGAAGGACGTGCGCCACATGAGCCGCTATATCCAGCTGGCCATGACCGCCGCCAAGGAGTGCCTGGCCGACAGCGGCCTGAACCGTGAGCAGGAGGATCTCACCCGCTGCGGCGTCATCGTGTCCAGCGGCGTGGGCGGCATCGAGATGGCCGAGAGCGAGACCCTGCGCTGCTCGGAGAAGGGCTACGACCGGGCCTCCCCCTTCTATATCCCCACCACCATCGCCAACATGGGCGCGGGCTATATCGCCATCCTCTCCGGCTTCCAGGGCATGTGCACCTGCCCGGTGACCGCCTGCGCCGGCGGCTCCAACGCGGTGGGCGACGCCTTCCGCCACATCCGGGACGGCTACGCCGAGGTCATGCTCTGCGGCGGCGCCGAGGCGGCGGTGACCCCCCTGTCCATGGGCGGCTTCACCACCATGCGGGCCCTCCACGTGGGGGATGATCCCAACCGGGCGTCCATCCCCTTTGACGCCGAGCGCAACGGCTTCGTCATGGGCGAGGGCGCCGGCATCCTGATGCTGGAGGAGTACGAGCACGCCATGGCCCGGGGGGCCAAGGTGTACGCCGAGGTGGTGGGCTACGGCGCCACCTGCGACGCCTATCACATCACCGCCCCCGCCCCCAACGGGGAGGGCGGCGCCCGGGCCATGGCCCAGGCCCTGTCCGATGCGGGGGTGTCTCCGGAGCAGGTGGGCTACATCAACGCCCACGGCACCTCCACCCCCCTCAACGACTCCGGCGAGACCGCGGCCATCAAGACCGTGTTCGGCGAGCATGCCCACCGCCTGGCGGTCAGCTCCACCAAGTCCATGACCGGCCACATGCTGGGGGCCGCCGGCGCGGTGGAGGCTATTTTCACCGCCCTGGGCCTGCGGGACGGCTTCCTGCCCGCCACCATCAACTATCAGGTGCCCGACCCGGCCTGCGACCTGGATTACATCCCCAACCAGGGCCGGGAGCAGCAGGTGGAATACGCCCTGTCCAACTCCCTGGGCTTCGGCGGCCACAACGCCTGCGTGCTGTTTAAGAAGTGGGAGGGCTGAGTATGCTGCAGCTGAATTCCAATCAGATCGCGGAGATCATCCCCCACCGCTACCCCTTCGCCCTGGTGGATCGCATCGTGGACGGCGAGGTGGGCAAGTGGGCCCGCGGCATCAAGTGCGTCACCGTCAACGAGCCCTTTTTCCAGGGCCACTTCCCCCAGTACCACGTGATGCCCGGCGTGCTCATCCTGGAGGCCCTGGCCCAGGTGGGCGCCGTGGCCATGCTGTCCATGCCGGAGAACAAGGGGAAGATCGGCCTGTTCGGCGGCATCAAGAACGCCCGCTTCCGCAAGCAGGTCACCCCCGGCGACGTGCTGGAGCTGGAGTGCACCATCATCAAGCAGAAGGGCCCGGTGGCGGTGGCCGAGGCCAAGGCCACCGTGGACGGCAAGGCCGCCGTCACGGCGGAGCTCACCTTCGCCCTGGCCCCCAACGCCTGAACCCTTGCCCCTCCGCAATGAGGAAGAGAGAACCCCTATCACTTTGGACGCGGAGGCCCAGTATGCTGGAAGAGAAATTTGAAATCGTGTATACCAAATTCAAGCTGCACTTCTATCAGGAGATCTTCGCCCGCTTTCAGAACCGGGAGGCCAGCCTGACCACCGTGGAGACCTTCGCCATGGAGACCATCCAGGCCCTGGGCTCCCCCACCGTCAACGAGTTCGCCTCCTTCATGAAGATCTCCCCGCCCAATGCGGCCTACAAGATCAACAGCCTCATCCGAAAGGGCTATATCCAGAAGATACAGTCGGAGCACGACAAGCGGGAGTACCACCTCCAGGTCACCCAGAAGTACAAGGACTACTATAACATCAGCAACGACTATGTCCATATGGTGACCGAGCGCATCCGGGAGCGCTTCTCCCCCGAGGAGTGCGCCAAGCTGGAGGAGATGCTGGCCATCGTGGATCAGGAGCTGATGCCCGAGGTGGATCTGGGCCAGGCGGAGACAACCTGAACGTCAAAAAAGAGATGCGGATTTTCATCCGCATCTCTTTTTTGCTGTCCCGAGACGCCGTCATGGGAGCTGCGGGCGGGCCCCGCCGCTCCGCCGGGCGATCACGCCCTCGATGTGCTCCGCCGCCCGCAGGGCCCCTCCGGCGGCCCGGAAGCCGGCGGCCAGGGGCTCTATGGCCCGGCAGTAGTCCGCCCGGCGGGACAGCACCTCCTCCACCGCGGCCCGGATGGCCGCCGGGCCTGAGCGCTTCAGCAGGAGTCCCGCCCCCAGCTCCGCCGCGCGGCGGGCCACCATGCGCTCCTCCGACTGCTGGGGGGAGAGCACCATGGGCACCCCCTGCCAGATGCTCTCGCTGACGCTGTTCATGCCGCAGTGGGTCACAAACAGGTGGGCGGCCTGGAGCACCCGGAGCTGATCCACCCGGGCCTCCGCCCGCACGTTGGGGGGCAGGGCTCCCAGCGCCGCCGCCTGCTCCCCGCTCCCCACCGACATCAGCACGTCCCAGGGGCCGCCCCCCAGAGCCTCCGCACAGTTCCGGTAAAAGCGGGCGTTCCGGTTCATCACCGTGCCCAGGGACACATAGATGAAGGGCCGGTTTCCCCGCTCCGCCGGGGCGGGGAGCTCCGGCAGGACGGGCCCCACAAAGGCCACCCGCCCCCCAAATCGCTCCCCGCCGGGCTGGAAGGCACGGGAGGTATAGACGATGGTGTCGGTGGAGCTGTCGTTCTGGATCAGATCCGTCAGCTTTTCCGCCCGGTAGCCGTGGGCCCGCAGCAGGGCCAGCTTTTTCCCGATCCTGGGCACACCCGCCAGGGTGCGGAGCAGCTCCGCAGGGCCGGGACGCATCCCCCTGGCGGTCTCCTGGTCAAAGGCAAAGGTGGTGGTGGAGCACACCAGGGGGACGCCCAGCCGTTCGGCGTACAGCTTGCCCCAGATGCACAGGGAGTCGGCCACGATGCAGTGGGGCCGGAACGCCGCCAGCTCCCCCAGCACCCGCTCCTCCATGGCCGCCGTCACGTCCACCACCATGCCGATCAGGCTGGCGAAGTCCCGGCCGATGCGCCGCTCCACGTCCCGGGGCGCCGGGGGCAGATAGGAATCACAGGGCACAAACTCCGCCCCAGCGCCCTCCAGCCTGCCCCGGAACTCCTCAAAGGAGTAGTAGCGCACCCGGTGGCCCCGCGCCACCAGAGTGCGCACCACCTCCACCGTGGGGTTGGTGTGGCCGTGGGCTGGGATGGAGAAAAAGACGATCCGGCTCATGGTGTCCCCTCCAAAGTATTATTAGTATTACTTTTCTTACTTATATCACTTTCCATTTCTCTTGTCAAGACAAAAAAGCCGCGCCCTCCGGCGCGGCTTCTGGTTTCTTCCCTCTACCCCTCTCCCCCGGCAAACACCTCGGCAAAGATGGGGTCGGCCTTCTCAAAGGTCTGGAGGGCAATGCCCCGGTTCACATCCGCCAGCAGCAGCAGGGTGTCGCCGGGCTGAATGCCGAACAGCTCCCGCGCTTCCTTGGGAATGACAATCTGCCCCTTGGGGCCCACCTTGACGGAGGCCAGGTACTTCCCCTCCGGCGCGGCCATTTTTTCCATCCGAATCCCTCCTGTATGGGTTATATTTCTCTCTAATGGGAATCGTAGCCCATTTCCAACCATTTGTCAACAGCGGGACTCACAGCATCTTCAGGATCTCCCGCTTCAGGCGGTTGATGATGCGCTTCTCCAGCCGGGAGATGTAGGACTGGGAGATACCCAGCTGGTCGGCCACCTCCTTCTGGGTGCGCTCGGGCCGGCCGTCCAGGCCGAAGCGCATGGTGATGATCCGCCGCTCCCGCTCCTCCAGCTTCTCCAGGGCGTCGGAGAGGAGCTGGCGATCCACGTCGGCCTCGATGGGCTTCATGACCACATCCCCCTCGGTGCCCAGGATGTCGGACAGGAGCAGCTCGTTGCCGTCCCAGTCGGTGTTCAGCGGCTCGTCAAAGGACACCTCGCTTTTCAGGTTGGCGGTCTTGCGCAGGTGCATGAGGATCTCGTTCTCAATGCACCGGGAGGCGTAGGTGGCCAGCTTGATGTTCTTGGCGGGCTGATAGGTGTTAATGGCCTTAATGAGCCCGATGGTGCCGATGGAGATCAGATCCTCGATGCCCACGCCGGTGTTCTCAAACCGGCGGGCGATGTACACCACCAGGCGGAGGTTGCGCTCGATGAGCTGGCCCTTCACCCCCTCGTCGCCCCCGTCCAGCCGGGCAATCAGCTCCGCCTCCTCGTCCTTGGAGAGAGGGGGCGGCAGGGTGTCGCTCCCCCCGATGTACATGATCTTGCCCGGCAGCTGGAGCCCCAGCCGGGCCAGCAGCCGTTGCACTCCAACGTACCACCGCAGTTTCCAGCTCTTCATATCCATACCCCCGCACTCCGTGTTTATTTATGTACCAATCAGCGCGCTGTAGCCGCCCCCGTCGGTGAGGGGGGTGGGCGACAGGGCCAGCAGCAGCTTGCCGTAGTCCTCCGTGCCCACCTTCGCCCCGTCCAGCCGCAGGGCCAGCAGCATGCCGCACTCCACCCCCACCGCCCGATAGGGCAGCAGGCGGCACCGCCCCTGCCACCCCTGGCGGCCCAGCCGCTCCAGGGCGTCCACCGGGCGGCGCAGCTCCTCCCCCGACGGGGCCTGCCCGGCGGGGAAAAGCCCGGCCACCTTCTCCCCCTCCGCCACCATCACCGGCCGGCCGGTGGCCGGGTCGGTGAGGGTGTTGCCCGTGTCCACCAGGGCGGTGAGGGCCACCCGCCGCCCCTCCAGGGTGAGCAGGACGGGCGCCAGCTCCCGCCGGGCGGCGGTGTGCCTGGCCGTCCGCTGGAGCACCAGGGTGATGAGCACGTAACACCCCGCCGCCGACAGGAGGATGAGCCGCAGATCCATGGCGGAGTACAGAATCCCGCTGCGCAGGGTGAGCCCCTGGCCGCCCAGCAGCTGGAGGGCGAAAATCCCGCCGCCGAAGGCGGCGGACACGGCGAAGAACACCAGCCCCACCCGCAGCAGGTGCCGGCTGCGGCCGTAGCCCGCCAGCAGGGATAGGACCGCCGCCGCCAGCTTGCACAGGGGGTGAAGGAGGAAGCCCATCCCCGGCAGGAAGGCGGCGGCGGCGTAGCCCGCGCCCACGGCGGCGCCCAGGGCCAGCCAGCCCCGGCGGAGCACCTCGCCGCACAGCCGTCCAGCGGCCAGCAGCAGCAGGTAGTCCACCACGAAGTTCAGCAGGAACAGCTCATCCAGATAGATCACCGTCATCCCGCTTCCCCCTCCCGGCCGGCCCGCCACGTCCCATTATAGAGGCCCCCGTCCACAAAAAAGGTCAGATCCGGGACAGGGTAAAAAAGAAGCTGGCAGGCATTTTGCCTGTCAGCTTCTTTTTGTGAGCTCCGTTAAACGGTGAGCAGGGGCGCCCTGGCTTTCAGCAGCTCGGTGAGGGGCGGGCCCCAGGAGATGACCTCCAGCCCCATGTCCCGCAGCTCCTCCTCCACGCCCAGCTCCCGGGCGCAGGTGATGCAGGCGGAGAACTTCACCCCCTGATCCATGGCCAGCTGGATGCGCTCTTTCACCCCGGCATCCCGGGCGGCCAGGCGGGCGGTCTCCCCCCAGAGGATCACCGTCACCCGCTCCCACCAGCCCCGCACCAGGCTGTTCACCGCATACATCATGACCATCTTGTCGAACACCACCGGGTCGGCGTTTGTCCACAGGATGTGCAGATGGTTGTCGTCCATGTTCCTCTTCCTTTCCTCTTACAGGCCCCGCCACTGCTCGGCCCGCACGCCCCGCTCCCCCGCCAGGGCCTGGTCGATCAGGGTCAGCAGCCGCCCCCTGTCCTCGGGCAGGCCGCCCTTCAACGGCAGGTAGTTGGAGGCGTGGTCGCTGGTGAAGTGGAGGGGATTGACCTCCAGGTGCTCCAGCAGCAGCCGGGTCTCCTCCAGGGCCTCCCGTGCAGTGAGGAGGCGGAACTCCCCCCGCTCCACCGCCCGGCCCAGCACGGTGCCCCGCTCGGGGATATAGGTCAGGGCGGACAGGTGGCGGGGCCCCATGGCGTTGACCATGGCCGCCGTGTCCAGGGCGTGGGCCCGGGAGGCCGCCCCCGGCCCGGCCAGGCCGATGAGCACCATCACCCACACATCAAAGCCGGCGGCCACCAGGCGGCGGCCCGCCTCCAGCATGCCCGCGGCGTCCACGCCCTTGCGCACCGCCTTCAGCACCGTGTCGCTGCCGCTCTCCACCCCCAGGTAAAGCCGGGCCAGCCCCGCCTCCCGCAGGGCCTTCAGCTCCCCGTCCGTCCTGGCCAGGGTGCTCACCGGCCCGGCGTAGGCGTTGACCCGCTCCAGAGAGGGGAAGGTCTCATAGAGCTTTTTCAGCACCGCCAGAAGATCGGCGGTATCCATGGCCACCGCGTCCCCGTCGCAGAGGAATACCCGGCTCACGTCCCCGCAGGCCGCCTTCGCCATGGCAATGTCCTCGAAGATCTCCTCCAGGGGGCGCACCCGGTAGCGCTTGTCCTTGTACATGCCGCAGAAGGTACAGGCGTTGTGGGAGCAGCCCACCGTGACCTGGAGCAGGTAGCTTTTCCACTCCCCCGGCGGGCGGTAGATGTTCCCCTCGTATCTCACGGCACCAGCTCCTCCAGGGCGCTCAGCAGGGCGTCCATCTCCCCGTCGGTGCCCACGGTGATGCGCAGGTGGTTGGAGATGCGGGGCCTGTCCCACCACCGCACCAGGATTCCCCGCGCCCGCAGGCCGTCCAGCAGGGTCTTGGCCGCCACCGCCGGATGGGAGGCAAAGAGGAAGTTGGCCGCCGAGTCCGCCACCTGGAAGCCCATGGCCCGCAGGGCCGCCGTTGTCCGCGCCCGGGTGGCCATAATTTTCTCCGCCGTCTGGCGCAGATAGTCCGGCTCCGACAGGGCCCCCGCCGCCCCGGCCAGGGCCAGCCGGTCCAGAGGGTAGGAGTTGAAGGAGTTCTTCACGCTGTGGAGGGCGGCGATCAGGTTCTCATCCGCCAGGGCATACCCCACCCGCAGGCCCGCCAGGGCGCGGGATTTGGACATGGTCTGCACCACCACCAGGTTGGGGTACGCCTTCACCAGCTCCACAGCGGAGGCGGCGCCGAAGTCCACATAGGCCTCGTCCACCAGCACCACCGCCCGGGGATTCCCCTCCAGCAGGGCGCGGACGGCGTCCAGGCCCACCGCCTGTCCGGTGGGGGCGTTGGGGTTGGCGATCACCACGCCGCCGTTCCCGCCCAGGAAGGGCTCCAGCGGGAGGGAGAAGTCGTCGTTCAGGGGCACCTCCCGGTAGTCCAGGCCGTACAGCTGGGCGAACACCGGGTAGAAGCTGTAGGTCACGTCGGGAAAGAGGATCTCCCGCCCCGGGTCAAAAAAGGCCTGGAAGCACAGGGCCAGCACCTCGTCGGAGCCGTTGCCCACAAACACGTTTTCCGGCCGCAGGCCGTAGGTCTCCGCCAGGGCCTGCCGCAGGGCGGCGCACTCCGGGTCTGGGTAGAGCCGCAGTGTCCCGTCCGCCGCCGCCCGGATGGCCGCCAGGGCCGCCGGCGAGGGCGGATAGGGGTTCTCGTTGGTGTTGAGCTTGATAAAGGTCTGGCCCTGGGGCTGCTCCCCCGGCACATAGGGGGTCAGGCTCCGGGCCCGCGCACTCCAAAATTCCTTCATTCCGTCCCCTCCTCCCGCAGAATCTTCCGGATGCTCTTTTCCGCCTTGCTCCGGGGCAGCATGACCTCGTGGCCGCAGCCCTCGCAGCGCAGGCGGAAGTCCATGCCCACCCGCAGCACCAGCCACCGCCGGCTGCCGCAGGGGTGCTCCTTTTTCAGTTCCAGTACATCGCCCACGTGAATGTCCACGCGCCGCGCCCCCTTCTCTCCGCGCGGCCGGGCCGCGCGCTTTATTTGTGTAAAGCATCAGATGTCTATATTATAAATTCCCGCTCCGCCCCTGTCAATTCAACCGGAGGGGGCGCATATAGTGGTTGGGTAAGAAAAAAGCGCCTGGAGCCGAGAAAGGATTTGGTCATATTGACGAGCCGCTATCCGCCCGAGGGGCGTCTGCTGCATACACCGGAAAACGAGGCCGCCTGCGCCTCCGCCGGCACACTCCGCCGGGCCATGGAGGAGAAAACCGTCCTGGAGGGGGTGGCCCAGCTGTGCGACGAGGGCCACAATCTGCTGGTGTCCGTGGGGCCCTTCACCGGGGTGATCCCCCGGGAGGAGGCCGCCCTGGGCATCGCCGAGGGCACCACCCGGGAGATCGCCATCCTCTCCCGGGTGGGCAGGCCGGTCTGCTTCACCGTGGAGGGGCTGGAGGAGGCAGACGGCGCCCTCCGCCCCCGGCTCTCCCGCCGCCGGGCCCAGCGGGCCGCCCTGGACGCCATGCTGGCCGGGCTGCGCCCCGGCATGATCATCCCCGCCGTGGTCACCCACCTGGAGCCCTTCGGCGCCTTTGTGGACATCGGCTGCGGCGTGCCCTCCCTGATCGGCATTGAGAACATCTCGGTCTCCCGCATCCCCCACCCGGGCCAGCGGTTCCGGGTGGGGCAGGCCGCCTATGCCGCGGTGCTGGATCTGGATCCCCGGGCGGAGCGCATCTACCTGACCCACCGGGAGCTGCTGGGCACCTGGGCGGAGAACGCCGCCCGGTTCCAGCCGGGCATGACGGTGCCGGGCATCGTCCGGGGCGTCAAGGACTACGGGGCCTTTGTAGAGCTCACCCCCAACCTGTCCGGCCTGGCGGAGCGGAAGGCGGGCCTGGCCGAGGGGCAGCGGGTTTCCGTGTACATCAAGGCCATCCTGCCCGAGCGGATGAAGATCAAGCTGCTGGCCATCGACACCCTGCCGCCTCTGGAGGGCCCCGCCCCGCTGGAGTATTTTATCACCCAGGGCCGGCTGGAGAAGTGGAAGTACGCCCCGCCGGGCTGCGTCAAGGTAGGGGCGGAGACCGTCTTTTCCTGAAAAGCCAGGGAGGGCGCGGATATTCCGCGCCCTCTCCTTCCTTTTTCAGGGCCTCCTGCCCCCAGACCGCCGCTACAGAAGGGCGGCCTCCACCTCCGCCCCGGGCGCCAGCACCTGGGCATAGCGGGTCAGGCACTCCATGGCGTCAGTGATCACCGCCCCGGACAGGCCCGGCGTACCGAACACCGGGTAGAATACGCGCCTGCTCTCCGGGCGGGCACAGGTTCTGGCGTCCGCCCCGGCGATCTCGCTGAAGATGATCCCCTCCCCATCCCGGCCGCAGAAGTCCCCCGGGTAGGTGTGGACCTCCTCCCCGCGCAGTCCGGGGAAGGGCTCCTTTTCCGTCCCCAGAAAGAGCTCCACCGGCCCGGCCAGCCGGTCGATATCGTGGGTGCCCGACAGGATCTGGGTCGTCAGCTCCAGCAGGAAGGCCACTCCCGTCACCGGATTTTCCCTGGGAAATGGCCGGCCCTTGAAGAGGACCGACTCCATCTGGAGCATCACCGGATAGGTCTTCTTGAATTTTTTGAAGAAGCGGTAATAGGGATTCTCCCCGAACGCCTCCTTGCGGTCATAATCGGAAAAGCGCCGGCCCAGGGCGGCCAGCTCCTCCTCCGCCAGCGCCCAGAAGTCCGCCTCCCGCCACTGTTCCCGGGCAGGATAGTGTACCTCCACCAGCCCGAAGGGGATGTCCTGTTCCGCCAGTGCCTGGTCTCTTGTCACCTGGATCATTTTCCACGCCTCCCTCGGCGCCCTGCCTTCGGCAGGGCTTTTTCCTTATGATAGCCGCATTTTACCGGCCGGTCAAGTGCAGAACAGGATGCATAAAATTTTTCATCGCCCCAGACTGCCTTCTCCTTGACAGGTACTGTGCGGCGCGCTATAATATAACAGTGTTATATAGCATCGTTATACGGAGGGATACCTGTGTCCGAGCAGACACTGTCCACCCTGGAACGTATTCATCAGGCCGCCCGGGCGGAATTTCGGGAGAAGGGCTTCCCCTCTGCCTCCCTGCGGAGCATCGTCAAATCCCTGGGCATGACCACCGGCGCCTTCTACGGCTACTACCCCAGCAAGGAGGCGCTGTATGAGGCCCTGGTGGGCCCCCACTACAACTATCTGATCCGCCGCTTCCGGCAGGCCCAGAGTGAGTTTGCCCACCTCCCCCACCACCGGCAGCCGGACGAGCTGGGCAGCTTCTCCGGCGGCTGCATGTTCGACATGCTCCACTACGCCTATGACCATCTGGAGGAGTGCCAGCTGCTGCTGACCGCCTCGGAGGGCACCCGCTTTGCCGGGCTGGTGGACGAGATGGTGGAAATCGAGGTTACGGCCACCCACGACTACATGGCCGTCCTGGGGGAGCTGGGCCGCCCCGCCCCCTGCCTGGATCCCCGGCTGGAGCACATCCTGATCACGGGCATGTTCCGCACCTTCTTTGAGCTGATCCTCCACGCCATGCCCCTGGAGGAGGCGGAAAACTACCTGCGGCAGATGCGGGCCTTCTATACTGCCGGCTGGCTGGAGGTCATGGGCCAGTCGTAGGGCGGCATGAACCCCGAAAAAGCGAGGGACACAACCTGTCCCTTTCTTTTTAAACGATAGTTAGTTTATGCTAACTATCGAGCACACGGAAAAGGAGGAATTGCATTGAAGAAACCATCCAATCTGTCGCGGCTCCTGGACTACGCCGGCGGGCACAGATACCTGACCTACGCGTCCTGGGTGCTGTCGGCGGCCAGCGCCCTGCTGGCCCTGATCCCCTACTGGTACATCTGGCGCCTCATGGGGGAGGTGCTGGCCGCCGCCCCGGACTTCTCCCGGGCCCGGGGCCTGGCCCATAACGGCTGGATGGCGGTGCTGTTCGCGGTGCTCGCCGTGCTGGTGTACATCGCGGCGCTCATGTGCTCCCACATGGGGGCCTTCCGCATCGCCAGCAGCCTGCGCATCGAGGCCATGCGCCACATCGTGACCCTGCCCCTGGGGGCGGCGGAGCAGTTCGGCAGCGGCCGCCTGCGCAAGATCGTCAACGAGTCCAGCGCCGCCACCGAGACCTACCTGGCCCACCAGCTCCCCGACCGGGCGGGGGCCATCGCCACCCCCATCGGCCTGCTGGTGCTGCTGCTGGTGTTCGACTGGCGGCTGGGCCTGCTGAGCCTGGCCCCCGTGGCTCTGGGCTTCCTCATTATGATGGCTATGACCGGGCCCCGGATGCAGCAGAAGATGAAGGAGTACCAAGACGCCCTGGACGACATGTCCAACGAGGCGGTGGAGTACGTCCGGGGTATCCCGGTGGTCAAGACCTTCGGCCAGACCATCTTCTCCTTCAAGAAGTTCAAGGACTCCATCGACCGCTACAAGGTGTGGGTGATCGCCTACACCAAGCAGCTGCGCCTGCCCATGATGTGCTACACCGCCGCCATCAACGGGGTGTTCGCCTTCCTGACCGCCGGGGCGCTGGTGCTCACCCGGAACGGGGTCACCAGCCAGTTCCTGCTCAACCTGATTTTCTACATCATCATCACGCCGGTGATCTCCGTCACCCTCACCCGCATCATGTTCCAGAGCGAAAACGCCATGATCGTGGACGACGCCCTCCAGCGCATCGACAGTGTGCTTAACCTGGCTCCCCTGCCCGAGCCCGCCCGCCCCCGGGAGCCCCGGGACGGCTCCGTGGAGCTGAGCGACGTGTGCTTCCGCTATGGCGGCGGACCGGAGGTGCTCAGGCACGTCACCCTCTCCATCCCCACCGGTACCACGGCGGCCTTTGTGGGCCCCTCCGGCGGCGGCAAGACCACCCTGGCCCAGCTGATCGCCCGCTTCTTCGACCCCCAGGGCGGCGTAATCCGCATCGGCGGCGTGGACGTGCGGGACATCGCCAAGGAGACGCTGATGGACACAGTGTCCTTCGTGTTCCAGGACAGCAGGCTCATCAAGGCCTCCATCCTGGACAACGTGCGGCTGGGGCGGCCGGAGGCCACCCGGGAGGAGGTGCTGGCCGCCCTTCGCAGCGCCCAGTGCGGCGACATCCTGGAAAAGCTGCCCCAGGGGGTGGACACGGTGATCGGCAGCAGGGGGGTGTACCTCTCCGGCGGGGAGCAGCAGCGCATCGCCATCGCCCGGGTGATGCTGAAAAACACCCCGGTGATCATCCTGGACGAGGCCACCGCCTTCGCTGATCCCGACAACGAGGCCAGGGTGCAGGCCGCCTTCGCCCGCCTGGCCGAGGGCAAAACCGTGCTGATGATCGCCCACCGCCTGTCCACCGTCGCCCATGTGGATCAGATCTTTGTGGTGGAGGAGGGCCGCATCGCCGAGCACGGCTCCTATGACCAGCTGCTGGCCCGGGACGGCCTCTTCCGCCGCCTGTGGGACAACTACCAGACCTCCACCCAGTGGAAGGTCGCCAAGGAGGGATGAAACCGTGATTCAGAAGCTGCAGCGGAAATACGCCCTGTCCGAGCAGGGCGCCAGGGATCTCATCAAGGGCTGCATCGCCTGCGTGCTGCAAAACCTCTCCTTTCTGTTCCCGGTGGGGCTGCTCTATCTGCTGGTGGGGGAGCTGCTGGGCGGCGGGGTGGCCGCCGGGCGGGTTCCCTTTTACATTGCGGGGTGCGCGGCCTGCGTGGGGCTGATCTTTTTGACCACCTGGCTCCAGTACAACGCCACCTATCTGGCCACCTATGTGGAGAGCGGCGTGCGCCGCATCACCCTGGCCGAGCGGCTGCGGAAGCTCCCCCTGTCCTTCTTCGGCAAGAAGGATCTGGCGGATCTCACCAGCACCATCATGGCCGACTGCACCTTCCTGGAGCAGAGCTTCTCCCACTTTGTCCCCGAGTTGGCCGGGGCCATCTGCTCCACCACCCTGGTGGCTGCGGGGCTGTTCTGCATCGACTGGCGCATGGCCCTGGCGGCCCTGTGGGTGCTGCCCGTGTCCTTCGCCATCGTGGCCGGCTCCGCCAGGGTGCAGGAGAAGCTGAACCAGAAGACCATGGACGCCAGGATGGCCTGCGCCGACGGCATTCAGGAGTGCATCGAGACAGTGCGGGATCTCCGCTCCAACAACGCCGAGGGGGCCTACCTGGCGGGGCTGGAGGAGAAGATCCGGGCGGTGGAGCGGCGGAGCATCGTCAACGAGTTCGGCCTGGCCGCCTTTGTGGTGTCCGCCTCCCTGATCCTCAAGCTGGGCATTGCCACGGTGGCCCTGACGGGCTCCCTCCTGCTGGTGCAGGGCGGCCTGAACGTGCTCACCTTCTTCCTGTTCCTGCTGGTGGTCTCCCGGCTGTACGACCCCCTCCAGGGCGCCTTACAGAACCTGGCCGCCGTGGTCAGCACCCGCACCAACGTGGCCCGGATGAACGAGATCCTGGATCACCCGGTGCAACAGGGCTCGGACACCCTCACCAACCGGGGCTGCGACATCACCTTCGACCACGTGGGCTTCTCCTACAACACCGGGGAGACGGTGCTGAAGGACGTGTCCTTCACCGCGAAGCAGGGGGAGGTCACCGCCCTGGTGGGCCCCTCCGGCGGGGGCAAGACCACCGTGTCCCGGCTGGCCGCCCGGTTCTGGGATGCCGACCGGGGGAGGATCACCGTAGGGGGCATGGACGTGTCCAAGGCCGACCCGGAGGCCCTGCTCTCCCTCTACTCCATCGTGTTCCAGGACGTGACCCTCTTTGACAACACCATCCTGGAGAACATCCGCATCGGCCGGAAGGACGCCACCGACGCCGAGTGCATCGCCGCCGCCCGCCTGGCCAATGTGGACGAGTTTGCCGAGAAGCTGCCCGGCGGGTGGAACACCGAGATCGGGGAGAACGGCTGCCAGCTCTCCGGCGGTGAGCGGCAGCGCATCTCCATCGCCCGGGCCTTTCTGAAAAACGCCCCCATCATCCTGCTGGATGAGGCTACCGCCTCCCTGGACGTGGAAAACGAGTCCCTGATCCAGGGCGCCCTGTCCCGGCTCATCCGGGACAAGACGGTGCTGGTGATCGCCCACCGCATGCGCACAGTGGCCGGGGCGGACAAGATCGTGGTACTGGACCGCGGTGTGGCGGCGGAGCAGGGCCCCCCCGCCGAGCTGATGAAGCAGGGCGGCATCTACGCTCATATGGTGCGCACCCAGGCCGAGAGCCAGCGCTGGGCCCTGTGACGCCGCGCCCCCGGCTTTCCCCGGGAAACAGACAATCCCGGCCCCGGAACTGAGTTCCGGGGCCGGGTAGGCTTTTCGGAGGTCAGCTCAGCTCGAACATGCCGTTGTAGAGCTGGTAGTACTCGCCCTGCTGGGCCAGCAGGGCCTCGTGGCTGCCCCGCTCCACCACCTGGCCGTGCTCCAGCACCAGAATGGCGTCGGCGTTGCGCACGGTGGACAGCCGGTGGGCGATGACGAACACGGTTCGCCCCTCCATCAGCTGATCCATGCCCTTCTCAATGAGGGCCTCGGTGCGGGTGTCGATGGAGGAGGTGGCCTCGTCCAGGATCAGCACCGGCGGATCGGCCACGGCGGCCCGGGCGATGGCCAGCAGCTGCCGCTGGCCCTGGGACAGGTTGGCGCCGTCGGCGGTCACCGGGGTGTCGTACCCCTGGGGCAGGCGGCGGATGAAGGAGTCGGCGTTGGCGATGCGGGCGGCCCGCTCAACCTCCTCCCGGGTGGCGTCCAGCTTGCCGAAGCGGATGTTGTCCGCGATGGTGCCGGTGAACAGGTGGGTGTCCTGGAGGACAATGCCCAGGGAGCGGCGGAGATCGTCCTTTTTGATGTCCCGCACGTCGATGCCGTCGTAGATCACCCGGCCCCCCTGCACGTCGTAGAAGCGGTTGATCAGGTTGGTGATGGTGGTCTTGCCCGCGCCGGTGGAGCCCACGAAGGCGATCTTCTGCCCCGGCTCGGCGTAGAGGCTGATGTCCCTGAGAATGGGGTGCCCGGCCTCGTAGCCGAAGTCCACGTGCTCAAAGCGCACATCCCCCCGCAGGGGCGTCAGGGAGCCGTCCGGCTTCTGCCAGGCCCAGCAGCCCGTCTTTTCCGGGCAGGCAGACAGGCGGCCGCCGGTCTCCTTCACGTTGACCAGGACGGTTCTGCCCTCGTCCACCTCGCTGTCCTGGTCCATGACCTGGAAGACCCGCTCCGCGCCGGCCAGGGCGGCCAGCAGGAAGTTGGTCTGCTGGGTGAACTGGTTGATGGGCATGGTGGCCTGGCGCACAAAGACCAGATAGCTGGCCAGGCTGCCCACGTCGGTGGTGCCGTTGATGGCCATGATGCCGCCCAGCACCGCCACAATGGCGTAGTTGAGATAGGAGATGGTGACCACCGCGGGCACCATGGTTGCCGCATAGCTCTGGGCCCCGGTGCCCGCCCGGCGCAGGGCCTCGTTTTTCTCCCGGAACTGCTCCAGGCTGGCCCCCTCGTGGTTGAACACCTTCACCACCTTCTGGCCGGCCATCATCTCCTCAATGTAGCCGTCCAGCTCACCCAGGGCGACCTGCTGCCTGGTGTAGTATTTCTTGCTCCGCTTCCCGCTGAAGCGGATGTAGCAGAACATGACCACATAGCAGGCCGCCACCACCAGGGACAGCCGCCAGTTGAGGATAAACAGGATGGCCAGGGTGCCCACCACCTGAATGAAGGTCTGGATCACCATGGCGAAGCTGTTGTTCAGCGCGTCGGAAATGGTGTCCACGTCGTTGGTGAAGTAGCTCATCACGTCGCCGTGGCGGTGGGAGTCGAAGAACTGGAGGGGCAGGGTCTGGAGGTGGGCGAAGAGATCCCGCCGGATGTCCCGCAGGACCTTCTGGGCGGCCCGCACCATGATCTGGGTGTAGCCGTAGGAGGACAGGACCCCCAGGGCGTAGATGCCCGCCGTCACCGCCACGCCGGCCACCAGGTCGGAAAAGGCCCCGGCGGTCAGGGAGTTGACCACCGGCCGGATCATATAGGTCCCCAGCAGATTGGCCAGGGCGCTGATGGTGACCAGCACCGCCACCGCCAGCAGGAGGAGCTTGTGCCGCCCCAGATAGGACAGGAGGGTGCGCAGGGTATACCGCAGGTTTTTAGGCTTTTTTGCACTGAGCTGCCGGGCCGCCATGGGCATCCCCTCCTTTCATCTGAGACGCGTAGATCTCCTGGTAGATCGGGTCGGAGGCCAGCAGGCTCTCGTGGGTGCCCACGGCGTGGACCCGCCCGTCCTCCAGGATGATGATCTGGTCGGTGTTCATCACCGAGGTGATCCGCTGGGCGATGATCAGCTTGGTCACGCCGGGCAGGGCCGTCAGGGCGGCCCGGATCCTGGCCTCGGTGGCGGTGTCCACCGCGCTGGTGGAGTCGTCAAAGATGAGCACCTTGGGGCGCTTGAGCAGGGTGCGGGCGATGCACAGCCGCTGCTTCTGCCCGCCGGAGACGTTGACGCCCCCCTGCCCCAGGTCGGTGTCCAGGCCCCTGGGCATCCGCTCCAGAAACTCGTCGGCGCAGGCCGCTTTGCAGGCCGCCCACAGCTCCTGGTCCGTGGCGTCTGGGCTGCCCCACTTCAGATTCTCCCGCACAGTGCCGGAGAAGAGCACATTCTTCTGGAGCACGATGCCCACCGCGTCCCGCAGGGCGTGGAGCTCGTACTCACGCACATCCCGGCCGGCCACCTTGACGGCCCCCTCGGTGGCGTCGTACAGGCGGGGAATGAGCTGCACCAGGGTGGTCTTGGCCGAGCCGGTGCCTCCCAGTATGCCCACCGTCTGCCCCGCCGGAATGTGGAGGGTGACGCCGGAGAGGGCGTACTCCTTCGCCCCGGCGTGGTATTTGAAGGAGACGTTTTCAAAGTCGATGCCGCCGTCGGGCACCTCCGCCGCGCCGTTTTCCGGGGAGGTGAGCACGATCTCCTCGTCCAGCACCTCCACAATGCGCCGGGCGCTGGCCAGGGAGCGGGTGAGCAGCAGGAACACGTTGGAGAGCATCATCAGAGAGTTCATCACCTGGAGCACATAGCTGAGCACGCCGGTGAGATCCCCCACCTGGAGGCTGCCGCCCAGGATCATATTGCCGCCGAACCACATGAACAGCACGGTGGAGGTGTACATCACCAACTGAAAGGCGGGCAGGTTGAGCACCGCGTAGTGGAAGGTCTTCTGGCTGGCGGCGGCCAGCTCCTCGTTGACGGCGGCGAACTTCTCGTTCTCAGACTCCCCGCGGACAAAGGCCTTTACCGCCCGGATGGCGGTGAGCCCCTCCTGCACCACGTTGTTGAGCCGGTCCACCGCCTTCTGGAGCGGGGCGTACATGGGCCCCACCTTGCGCACGATGCAGAACAGGATCACAGCCAGGATGGGGGTGCACACCAGAAAGACCAGGGCCAGACGGGCGTTCATCCACACGGACAGGCCCACGCCCATCACCAGCAGCACCGGCGCCCGGGCCAGGGGGCGCAGGCCGCCGTTGACGGCGTTCTGAATCACCGTCACGTCGGTGGTCATCCGGGTGACCAGGGAGGAGGTCTCAAAGTGGTCCAGGTTGGAGAAGGCGTAATCCTGCACCCGCGCAAACTGGGCCTCCCGGATGCGGGCTCCCCAGCCGTAGGCCGCCCGGGCGGCGAACCGGGCGTACAGCAGGCCGGTAGCCAGGGCCAGAATGGCGCAGATGCCCATCTGCACCCCCTTGTGCAGGATGAAGACCACGTCCCGATTGGCCACGCCCACATCGATGATATCCGACATCAGCACGGGGATGAAGAGCTCAAAAGCGCTCTCCACCAGCACCAGCAGCGCCCCCAGCGCCATATCCCGCCGGTATGGACCCAGGTAGCCCAGCAGCCGCTTAAAATCCCTCACTGCGGCATCCCTCCTTTTCCCGTTTCCTGCCCCGCCGCACCGCGCCGCCCGGTCAGCAGTGATTGTCCTTATTATAAAACAGCCGGCGGGATTGTCAACCGGCGGCTGCGGTGCCGCCGGTGGGCTGACGAAAAAATTTCAAAAAATTTCGAATTTGCTCTTGCATTTTGTCGGCGGCTGTGATAATATAATTGAGCCGTCATTGAGGCGGTTCCGTTTGAACGGATATGCGGCTGTAGCTCAGCTGGATAGAGTGTTTGGCTACGAACCAAAAGGTCGGGGGTTCGAATCCCTTCAGCCGTACCAAAAAGGCAACTGCTTCGGCAGTTGCCTTTTTGTTTCCACTCATCTTTAGACGCGGGAGGTGCCGGGATGATTCCCATCGTATGCGTGGACGACAGCTGGGGCATGGCCTTCGGCGGCCGGCGGCAGAGCCGGGACCGGGAGGTGAGCACCCGCATGCTGGCGGACGCGGCGGGGCGGGCGCTGTGGTGCGCGCCATCCTCCCTGGCCCTGTTCGGCCCCGGGGCGGAGGCCCGGCTGACGGCGGCGGAGGACTTTCTGAACCGGGCGGGCCCGGGGGAGTTCTGCTTCGTGGAGGACCGCCCCCTGCTCCACTGGCTGGAGCGGATGGAGGGGCTGGTGCTCTACCGCTGGAACCGGCGCTACCCTGCCGATGTGTATCTGGACATACGGCCGGAGCCGCCGGGGTGGCGGCTGGTCAGCCGGGAGGAGTTCTCCGGCAGTTCCCACCCCCGCATAACCAAGGAGGTCTACCAACGATGAAACGAGTCCTGCCTCTGCTGTTCCTGTTCGTCCTGCTCCTCACCGGGTGTTATGATGAGGAGGCCGCAGTTCCCGCCGTCAGCCTGGATGAACTCCCCGCCTATGCCGGAGAGCCCTATGTGACCGTCAACGCCAACCAGCCCTTCTTCGAGGAAACGGACTACACCACCGAGGCCTTTGAGACCTACAGTGAGCTGGACGATCTGGGCCGCTGCGGCCCGGCCTGGGCCTGCGTGGGGACGGAGCTGATGCCCACCGAGGACCGGGAGAGCATCAGCTCGGTGACCCCCTCCGGCTGGATCAATGTGGAGTACGACGGCCAGTACCTCTATAACCGCTGCCACCTGATCGGCTTCCAGCTCACCGGCGAGAACGCCAACGAGCGCAACCTGATCACCGGCACCCGGTACATGAACGTGGACGGCATGCTGCCCTTTGAGAACCTGGTGGCCGACTACGTGAAGGAGACGGACAATCACGTGCTCTACCGGGTGACCCCCATCTTTGAGGGGGACAATCTGGTGGCCGGCGGCGTGCTGATGGAGGCCCTCAGCATAGAGGACGACGGGGAGGGCGTGTGCTTCAACGTGTACGTCTACAACGTCCAGCCCGGCATCGCCATCGACTACGCCACCGGGGAGAGCTGGGCCGAGGGCGAGACTGCCCCGGCGGAGGACACCCAGACCCCGGCGGAGACCACCTACATCCTGAACACCAGCAGCAAAAAGTTCCACCTGCCAGACTGCTCCGGCGTGGCCAGCATGAACCCGGCCAACCAGCAGACCTATGTGGGCAGCCGGGAGGCCCTGCTGGACGAGGGCTACTCCCCCTGCGGCCAGTGCAACCCCTAAAAAGAGGCCCCGCTAGGGCGGCAGCTGCCGCCCCGGCGGGGCTCCGCGCTATACCCAGTGGCAGGGCCAGCGGTTCCAGTAGCCCGGGTAGTCGGGCCATGGGCCGTTGAGCTCCATCTGGTACATCCGGAAGGTGACCCAGCGGTTTTTGGGCTGCCACAGCTCCCGGTAGGAGTAGCGGTAGGTCATACCGATGCGGGCCATCACCGCGCCGCTCCGGGGGTTGTCCGCGTCGTGGGTGGCGGTGATGAAGGGGACGCCGCCGGACCGCAGACAATTCACCGCCGCGGCGGCGGCCTCCGCGGCGTAGCCGTGCCCCCAGGCCTCCCGGGCCAGGGCGTAGCCCAGGTCATGAGCCTCCCCGTCGTCCACGTGGACATAGCCGATGGGGCGGTCCGTCTCCCGCAGGCAGACCGCCCAGCGGAAGCCCACAGGGCGCTGGTAGTAGTCCAGATAATGGCTTTGCAGATAGCCGGCTGCCGCCGCCTCCGTCTCCAGCGGAAACCAGGGCAGAAAGGTGTTGACCGCCCGGTCGGCCATCAGGCGGAACAGCGGCTCCAGATCTGCCGGGGTGAAGCGGCGCAGCACCAGCCGCTCCGTCTCCAGCCGGGGTGTGTTGCACTCCATGGCGCTCCCTCCTCCCCCACAGTATAGCAGAAAAGCGGCTGCCGCGCACCCCTCCGCCTCCAATGGGCGGGGGCGGGGCGGCCGTACGCGGCGAAAGTGAGGCTCCCCATGACCTACCCAGAGTTCAAAGCCAAATACGGCCTGCACCCCGATCCCCAGCAGGAGGCGGCCATCCTCTCCGACGCGGGGGCCACCCTGCTGCTGGCGGTGCCGGGCAGCGGAAAGACCACCACCCTGGTGACCCGGCTGGGCTATCTGATCCACTGCCGGGGGGTGGATCCCCGGCAGCTGCTCACCGTCACCTACACCGTGGCCGCCGCCGGGGACATGAAGCGCCGCTTCATCTCCCTCTTCGGGGAGGAGCATGCGGAGGAGCTGTCCTTCCGCACCATCAACGGCCTGTGCCAGTCCATTGTCTCCCGCTACGCCCGGCTGCGGGGCGTGGAGCCCTTCGCCCTGTGGAGCAGCGAGGGGGAGCTGAATGCCCTGGTGCGCTGGCTGATGCAGGCCAACGGGGCGGAGTGGCCGGGGGAGCAGGAGGTGAAGGAGGTGCGGGGGCAGATCACCTGCTGCAAGAACGGCATGCTGCGGGACGAGGAGATCCGGGCCATCCGGATGGACGGGGTGGACTTCCCGGCGGTGTACTTCGGCTACCGGGCCTATCTGGAGGAGCACCGCCGCATGGACTACGACGACCAGCTGGTGTTCGCCTGGCGGGCCCTGCGGAGGTACCCGGAGCTGCTGGCCTGGTATCAGCGCCGTTTTCCCTGTCTCAGCGTGGACGAGGCCCAGGACACCTCCAAGATTCAGCACGCCATCCTCAACCTGCTGGCGGCGGGGGGCCGCAGCCTGTTCCTGGTGGGGGACGAGGATCAGAGCATCTACGGCTTCCGGGCGGCCTGGCCCCAGGCCCTGCTGGACTTCCAGAAGCTCTACCCGGAGGGGCGTGTGCTGCTGATGGAGACCAACTACCGCTCCGCCGGCTCCATTGTGGAGAAGGCGGATTCCTTCATCCAGCGCAACGGCAGCCGCCACGCCAAGCACATGCGCCCCAGCCGCCCCCAGGGGGAGGCGGTGCGCCACGTCCAGCTGGAGGACTACGGGCAGCAGGCCCACTATCTGGCCCAGGCGGCGGAGGACTGCACAGTCCCCACCGCGGTGCTCTACCGCAACAACGACAGCGCCCTGCCCCTCATCGACCTGCTGGAGCGGCGGGGCATCCCCTACGCCTGCCGCCAGCGGGAAGGCTTCTTCTTCACCAGCCCGGCGGTGCGGGATCTCACCGACGTGCTCCTCCTGGCCCTGGATCCCACCGACCGGGAGCGGTTTCTGCGGGTGTACTACAAGCTGGAGGTGCGCATCAAGCGGAACGTCCTCCAGGACAGGCTCCGCCGGGTGCCGGAGGGGGTGCCGGTGCTGGACGCCCTGATCGACGGCGGCGGCATCGAGCCCTGGCAGGTTGGACGGCTCAAGGCCCTGCGCACCCACCTGTCCAAGCTGCCCCAGCTGTCCAGCTTCGCCGCCCTCCAGCGGATTGTCAAATACATGGGCTACGGGGACTACCTGTCCAGCCAGGGCGGCGACCGCAGCCGGGTGGACATCCTGCTGGCCCTGGCCCGGCAGGAGCCGGGGGTGGAGGGGCTGCTCCGCCGGCTGGACACCCTGCGGGAGACGGTGGAGACGGGAAACAGCTCCGGCTGCCCCTTCGTCCTGTCCACCATCCACGCCAGCAAGGGCCTGGAGTACGAGCGGGTGTTCCTCATCGACGTGGTGGACGGCATCTTCCCCTCGGTGAACCCCCGGAAGGGCAATGATCTGTCCCCGGAGGAGCAGCGCACCCTGGAGGAGGAGCGGCGGCTCTTCTACGTGGGTGCCACCCGGGCGAAGAAGCGGCTCACCCTGCTCACCTGCGTCAACCGCTTCGGGGAGCCTTCCCCACCCTCCACCTTTGTGGAGCAGTTCCTAGGCCTGCCCGCCTGGAGCAGCCAGAAGCCCAAAGAGGCGGCCGCCCCCCGGAAGGAGCCCTCCGCCGCCGCAGTGGCCGCCTGGGAGAAGGACTACCTGCCCGGCACGGTGGTGGTGCACCGCTCCTTCGGCCCCGGGGTGGTGGAGAGCCGGGCCGGCTCCCTGGCGGTGATCGATTTCGGAGAGGCGGGTGTGCGCAAGGTGGAGCTCGCCGCCTGCCTGCGGCGCAGGCTGATCCGCCTGGCCTCCAGCCCCGGGTTCTGAGGCCGGGCGCCTCTCCCCTCCCCTGCCTCGCTGAATTTCAGGGCGTTGGGACTTGACAACGCCCCTCCGGTATAGTATTATAAAAATTGCCGCTTTGGGCCGAAGCCCCCGGCGGTCGGACGCTGGAATAGCTCAGTCGGTAGAGCAGCTGATTCGTAATCAGCAGGTCGAAGTAGACTGCAAAGCCCGCAAAACCGCATGAAGTT
>NZ_JAHZDL010000079.1:0-10980 GCF_019422385.1 Flavonifractor sp. | reverse complement strand
TACAAGAACGCCCTGTGCATCTCGGGCACCCACGGCAAGACCACCACCACCTCCATGTGCACCCACATCATCATGGCCGCCCAGATGGATCCCACCGTCATGATCGGCGGCACCCTGCCCCTGCTGGGTTCCGGCTACCGGGTGGGCCACGGGGACACCATCATCCTGGAGAGCTGCGAGTACTGCAACTCCTTCCTGTCCTTCTTCCCCACCGTGGCGGTGATCCTCAACATCGAGGCCGACCACCTGGACTTCTTCAAGGATCTGGAGGACGTGGAGCACTCCTTCCGGGCCTTCGCCGACCGGGTGCCGGAGAACGGCCTGATCGTGGCCAACGCCGACGACGCCAACACCATGCACACTTTGGAGGGGGAGGCCCGGCCCATCCTCACCTTCGGCCTGGAGCAGGGCGACGTCCAGGCCGCCAGCCTAACCTGGGAGAAGGGCCTGCCCTCCTTCGACGTGATCTACCGGGGGGAGCTGTTCACCCACGTCACCCTGCGGGTGCCCGGCGAGCACAACGTGAAAAACGCCCTGGCCGCCGCCGCGGCCGCCATCGCCCTGGCGGTGTCCCCCGAGGCGGTGCGCGACGGCCTGGCCGCCTTCCGGGGCGCCGGCCGCCGGTTCGAGCACAAGGGCACCTACCACGGGGCCGAGGTGTACGACGACTACGCCCACCACCCCGGCGAGCTCCAGGCCCTGCTGTCCGCCGCCCGCACCCTGGGGTATGAGCGGATCATCTGCGCCTTCCAGCCCCACACCTACACCCGCACCAAGGCCCTGTTCGACGACTTTGTGCGGGTGCTGAAGGAGCCGGACGTCACCATCCTGGCGGAGATCTTCGCCGCCCGGGAGGTCAACGACATCGGCATCTCCTCCAGGGATCTGGCGGAGCAGATCCCCGGCAGCGAGTACTGCGCCACCCTGCCCGAGGTGACGGCGCGCCTCAAGGAGCTGGCCCGGCCCGGGGATCTGATCCTCACCGTGGGGGCCGGCGACATCTTCACCGTGGGCGAATCCCTGGTGCGGGAGAGCTGAGCCGTACACACCCGAATCCCCGCCCTTTCCGGGCCCGGCACCACGATGGAACCTCTTGTTGCGGAGATGGAAAGCCGGTGTGGTGGCTTTTTCCCGTGATTTCAGGCAGAATGGAGCCACCATAATAAAGGAGGGCTGCACATGAAGCTGCCTGATAAAATTGCCGGACTGAGGAAATCCAGGGGAATCTCCCAGGAGGAACTGGCCGAGCGGCTTGGCGTCTCCAGGCAGGCTGTCTCCCGCTGGGAGACGGGTTCGGCAAAGCCGGACGCCAACAACATTCTCCAGCTGAGTCTGCTATTCCATGTGACAACGGACTACCTTCTCCACGACGACTATCAGAGTGACCAGGATCTGCCCGGCATCAGGAAAACGAATCAGATCCTGCGCACCAACCTGACTTTGATTGCGATTATCGCTCAGGTCTCCTTCCTGAATGTGGCCATGCAGCCCTTTCCAGACATGGGGCAGCCGGCCGCTGACAGTCTCGTGTGGACGGTTCGCCTTGTTCCCCTGCTGGCCTGCTCACTCTGGATGTGCCTCAATCTGCGGTATGAGCCGGATCCCTCACAGCGCCGGAAGAACATCAGGATAGAACTCGTCTACTGCCTGCTCCAGGCCGGAATCGCCCTGTCCGCCCACCATTACGCTCTGTACGGGGCCGGCACCGCTCTGCTGCTTGCGGTTGCCCTGCTGTACATCCTGTGGGTCAACCCCAAATTTATGGGGCGGCCCTTGACCCGGAAATGTCGCGGCGCATAAAGCCGCAAAAAAATCCAAGGCGTTTTCACGCCTTGGATTTCAGCCTGTCGAAAAAGTCTTTTCGACAGGCTGCCGAACTTTTTGAAACTTCAAAAAAGTTTCAAAAAGTTGTTTGATCCAACGCGAAAGGGAACCCTGACGGTTCCCTTTCACACTATCCCTCCCTCCGAATCCTTTGGCTGGAGGGATTATCGACAACCTGAAAAATCCAAGGCGTTTTCACGCCTTGGATTTTTCTTTTACATCTGTATGATCACTCAGTTCATCTGCTTGCGGCGGGACAGGTTGATGGTGCCGTCCTGCATGGAGTCCACGTCGTCCAGGCTCTTGCCGGTGCCGTAGGCCACGCAGGAGATGGCGTCGTCAGCCACGTGGGTCTCGATGCCGGTGTGGGACTCGATGAGCTTGTCAAAGCCCCAGACCAGGGAGCCGCCGCCGGTCATGCAGATGCCGTTGGTGGAGATGTCGGCCACCAGCTCCGGGGGCGTGCGCTCCAGCACGCCGTGGATGGCCTCCAGGATGCGGGTGGAGACCTCCTCGAAGGCCTCGATCATCTCGCTGGAGGACACGGAGAACACCCGGGGCAGGCCAGTCATCAGGCAGCGGCCCTTGATCTCCACGGTCTGCTCCTCCGGCCGGGGGAACACGCAGCCGATCTGCATCTTCAGCTCTTCCGCGGTACGCTCACCGATGAGTACATTGTGCTTGCGCCGTATGTACTTCACGATGGCCTCGTCGAACTGGTCGCCGGCGATCTTGATGGAGGTGGACTCCACGATGCCGGACAGGGAGATAACCGCGATGTCGGTGGTGCCGCCGCCGATGTCCACGATCATGTGGCCGTCGGGCTTGGCGATGTCGATGCCCGCGCCGATGGCGGCGGCCACGGGCTCCTCAATCAGGTACACCCGCCGGGCGCCGGCCTGGATGCCCGCGTCGATGACGGCGCGCTCCTCCACCTCGGTGATGCCGGAGGGGACGCAGATGACGATGCGGGGCTTGAAGAGGCGGAAGGAGGTCACCTTGCGGATGAACTCCTTGAGCATCCGCTCGGTCATGTCGTAGTCGGAGATCACGCCCTCCCGCAGGGGACGGATGGCCACGATGTTGCCGGGGGTGCGCCCCAGCATCTGCTGGGCCTCGGTGCCCACCTTCAGCAGCTTGCCCGTATTCTTGTCGATGGCCACCACGGAGGGCTCCCGCAGCACCACGCCCTTGCCTTTTACGTAAACCAGGATCGAAGCCGTACCCAGGTCGATTCCAATGTCTTTACTGAACATACCCGCACCTCGAAGTCTTGATAGCTTTCGCTTTATTTTGTCCCAAAATCTCATGAATAATCCCCTATATTATACCTAAGTATCAGACCTATTTCAACGGCATTTTCCACGCCATTTTTCACAAATTTTATGTCTTTTCTCCCCGCGCCCGGGCCAAGGTGGCGCACACCACGTCGGCGGCCCCGGCGGAGCGCAGCACGCGGGCACATTCGGAGATGGTGGAGCCGGTGGTGATCACGTCGTCAATGAGAAGCACCCGCTTCCCCTCCACCAGCTCAGGATCCACGATGGTATAGGCCCCCAGCACGTTGGCCCGGCGGGCCGCGTCGTCGTCCAGGCCGGACTGGGCCTGGGTGTTGCGGCCCTTGCGCAGGGTCTCCACCGCCACGTCGTCCAGCTCCAGCGCCGCGGCGCTGGAGAGCAGGAAGGCCTGGTCATACCCCCGCTCCTTCTTCCGCTTGTCCGACAGGGGCACCCAGGTGATGAGGTCATAGCGCCCCGCCAGGTGGTCATGGACGCACTGGGCCACCAGGCGGCCGTAGGTCTTGTGGTAGCCCTGCCGCCCCTTGAACTTATAGCGGCGGATGGAGTCCCTCACCTGATCCCGGTAGGCCAGCGGCGAGGCGCACAGGGAGAAAAATTCCCCCGTCTGCTCCGCCGCCTCCCCCGTCAGCCAGGGCAGCTCCTTCTGACAGCGGGCGCAGAAGCCCCGCTCACCGCCGGAGAGCACCTTCCCGCAGAATACGCACTTGGGCGGGAAGAGCAGATCCAGCAGCCAGCTCACCGGCCCGCTCATGGCTCTTCCTCAAGCTGTATGGGGCCGTGCTCCTTTTCAAACTCGCGGATGCAGCTCTGGATCAAGTATAGAATCTGCCCGCTCATGGAGCGTCCCTCATACGCCGCTACATACTTAAACTTGTCGTGGAGCTCCTTGTCTGTACGGATGCTGAGATGATTCGTCTTTTCCATATGCTCTGCCCCCTGCTTGTCGGTAAGCAAAGCATATCCCGTGTGTTTTAATTTTAGTTTATTTTTAGTGCATTTTTACGGCAAAAAATATTCTCACCCCCTTTGATAATCTGAGGCTGGCTGGCAGCTACCATGCTCTGTAGGGGCGGATATCATCCGCCCGAAGCCTTCCCCCCTTTGGGGGGAAGGTGGCATTTGCGGAGCAAATGACGGATGAGGGGTTCCTCGTTCTCGCGCCGGGGTACCCCCCCCCCGCGGGGCGCGCCTGCGCGGCGGGCGCCCCTATTTCTTCCCGAAGAAATAGGGGAAAAGAAGGGCCGGGGGGCTTCGCCCACCCTGGGCCCCCCAGTACGGGGGTTCATGGCGGCGGTGGGCTGTACGGACAGGGCAGAGACCGGGCGTGCATTGCCGCCCGTTTTCCTGGCGATTTTGTTGCAGGCGCTGCCGCGCCTCGGGCGGCACGCATCGGGATTACCTTGCAAGCCCTGAAAGTTGCTGCGCTGTACCAACTTGGCCCGCCGGGCCGCCGCCGGTGCCATGCCGCTGAAATACCGTGGTGTTTATGGTGGCTTGGAAACAGCGCGTCAAGGATGCCGCGCCCTACGTAGGGGCGACCTGTGGTCGCCCGCCCCGAGCCGAGGGGGCGTTACAGCGTAAGCCCCCTCGGCCGGAAAGCTGTCTGTAGAACAGCTCGGGGGAAGTTCCAAGAAGGGGGGATCGCAATTCCCCCTTCTTGGTCGTTTTAAGGAGGGGTGCAGGGGAGTTTGGGCGTTAAGAAACGTGCCGGTGGCACGTTTTAGCCCAAAAGAAATCCAGGCGAAGCCACCTTAACCCGTGGAATCGAAATCCCCCTCTCCTGCTGGTTTTCCCCCGCTTTTGACACCAAAAGCGGGGCCCCGGCCGGGTAGGCCGCCGCCGCGCAGGCGCGCCCCCGGGGGGCTCCCAGCAGACAACGGGCGACCACAGGTCGCCCCTACGAGTTGGCGATCTGCACCAGCCGCCAGCGCAGGCCGGAGTAGCGGCGCTGCTGGCGGTCGTTGGCGGTCATGCGGGCCACTACCTCCTCGTCGCCCACCAGGATCAAAAGCTCCCGGGCGCGGGTGATGGCGGTGTAGAGCACCCCGCGGGTGAGGAGCACGGGGGCCCCGTCGCTGACCGACAGGATCACCGCCCGGTACTCGCTGCCCTGGGCCTTGTGGACGGTGATGGCGTAGGCCGGCTCCAGCTCCCCCAGCATGTCGGGGGTATACTCCACCAGGCGGCCCTCAAAGTCCACGGTGATCAGCTCGGAGCGGTTGTCCACCTCCACGATCCGGCCGATGTCCCCGTTGAACACCCCCATGCCGGTGGTGAGGCCGTCCTTCCAGATCACGTCGTAGTTGTTGCGCACCTGCATGACCCGGTCGCCCTGGCGGAACACGTACTCCCCGAAGCGGCGCTCCGGCCGGTCGGGGGCGGGGGGATTCACCGCCTCCTGGATGGCCCGGTTGAGGGCGGCGGTGCCCGTCACCCGCTTGCGGGTGGGGGAGAGCACCTGGATCTGCTCCGGCGGGATGCCCATGTTTTGGGGCAGGCGGGTCTGCACCAGCTCCACGATGGTCTCCGCCGCCCGGGCGGGATCCTTGCGGCGGAGGAAGAAGAAGTCGTGCTTGTTGTCCCGCAGGTCGGGCAGCTCCCCCCGGTTGACCCCGTGGGCGTTGCGGATGATGGCGCTCTCGGCGGCCTGGCGGAAGATCTCGGTGAGCCGCACCATGGGCACCACCCCGCTGCGGATCAGGTCGGAAAACAGGTTGCCCGGCCCCACGCTGGGCAGCTGGTCCGGGTCGCCCACCAGGATCAGGCGGCACTCCGGCCGCAGGGCCCGCAGCAGGCCGTACATGAGGGTGATGTCCACCATGGAGGTCTCGTCCACGATCACCGCGTCGGCCCGGAGGGGGTCGTCCTCGTCGTGGGCGAACACCAGGCGGCCGGAGTGGGGGTCGTACTGGGTCTCCAGCAGGCGATGGATGGTGGCGGCCTCCATGCCGCACAGCTCCCCCAGCCGCTTGGCGGCCCGGCCGGTGGGGGCGGCCAGGGCGGTCTCCAGCCCCAGCTGCTCAAAGAGGGCCAGCACCCCCCGCAGGGAGGTGGTCTTGCCGGTTCCCGGCCCGCCGGTGAGAAGCATCACCTGGCTGGCGGCGGCCAGCTCCACCGCCTGGCGCTGCTGGGGGGCGTAGACGATGCCCTGCTCGGCCTGGATGCGGTCGATCAGCCCGTCCAGCCCGTGGGGGGGCACCTGCTCCCCCCGGGCCATCTCGGCCAGGCGGAAGGCCACGTACTGCTCCGCCTCGCAGAGGTCGTGGAGGTACACCGCCTCCTCATTGGCCACCGTCTCCTGGATCACCTCGCCCCGCTCCAGCAGGGCCTCCAGGGCGTCCTCCAGGGCCTCCGTCTCCCCCTCCAGCTCGATGAGCTGGGCCGTGGCCGGAAGCAGCTTGCGCCGGGGCAGAAAGGTGTGGCCGTTGTCCAGGTTGTGGGCCAGCTCGAAGAGCAGCCCGGCCTCGATGCGCTGGGGGTCGTCCCCCTCCATGCCCATGGACAGGGCCAGCTTGTCGGCGGTGGAGAACTCCACCCCCAGCTCCCCGTCCACCAGCAGGTAGGGGTTGCCCCGGATGATCTCCAGGGCCCGGTCGCCGTACTTGCGGTACAAGGGCATGGCCAGCTGGAGGGGCACCTCATGCTCCCCCAAAAACTCCAGCAGGCGGCGCATGCCCATCTGGAGGCGGAAGTTCTCCCCCATGGCCAGGGCCTTCTTGCGGGTGATCCCCTTGATCTGGGTGAGCCGCTCCGGGTGCTCCTCCAGCACTGTCAGGGTCTCCTCCCCGAACTCCTCCACCATGCGCCTGGCGGTGGCGGCGCCGATGCCCTTCACCGCGCCGGAGGAGAGATAGTCGAAGATGGCCTTGGTGCCCGCCGGGGTGCGGCGCTCCACCGCCTCGGCCTTGAACTGCTCCCCGTAGGAGGCGTGGCGAGTCCAGGTGCCCTCCACCGCGATGCCCTCGCCGGGGGCCACGCCGGGCATGCAGCCCACCACCGTCAGGGTCTGCCCCTCCCCGCCGTCCAGCCGCAGCACCGTGTAGCCGTTCTCCTGGTTCTGGTAGATCACGCTCTCCACGGTGCCCTCGATCAAGCTCCGCTCCGCCTCCTGCATGGCCGCTCTCCCTCCCGTCTCATTCTCTCTATCTTACCATCTTCTGCGCCGTTTGTCGAATCCGAGCCTGAAAAAAGTCCGCCCGAGGCGGACTTTTTTCAGGTTCTCAGGTAGGTCTCCAGCTGTTCCATGGGACAGAGCACCATCCCCCGGCTCCCGGTGAGCAGGGCGGCGGCCACCCGGCGGCCGGTGTCGTTGAGGCCGCTGTCGGCGATGACAATGGTAAAGCGGGCCAGCTCCCCGCCCCGGAGCCACAGCAGGCCCTTCACATCCTGCTCCAGGTGTTCCCCGTCTCCGGCGGCGGGCACCACGGCGTACACCGGGCCGCCCCCGCCGCCCCCCACCGGGGTCACCAGCTTTCCAAAGAGCAGCCACCCCAGGGCCAGCAGGCCCACCACGGCCAGCAGGGCCAGGAGCACTTGCCAGATCGCGTTCAATTCCGCTCACCTCCGGGCCATTCTATGCCCGGCGGTGGGAAACGGCCCCTCAGGGGGCGAAAATGGCCACCACCGTACCGGTGGCCAGGGTCATGATCAGCCCGGCGGTCACCACCCCCAGGAAGATGGAGGGCACCGCCTTGCGCAGAGGCATGTCCAGCAGGGCGGCGATCAGCGCGCCCGTCCACGCCCCCGTGCCCGGCAGGGGGATAGCCACGAAGAGCCACAGGCCGATATACTTGTAGCGGGTCACCTTTTTGCCCTTCAGGTGGGCCTTGGCCTCCAGCCGGTCCACCAGACTGTTCAGCTTGGGGGACTTGCGGCGCATCCACTGAAAGATGCGGCGGATATAGACAATGATAAAGGGGATGGGGATCATATTGCCGATGATGCACACCACCAGGGCGTGAAGGGGGGCCAGGCCCAGGGCGGTGCCGAAGGGGACGCCGCCCCGCAGCTCGATCACCGGCACCATGGACACCAGCAGGGTCATCAGGCTCTCCCCCCACGTGGTGGAGGTCAGCCACTCAAACAGTTCCAATTTGAAGGCTCCTTTCAGCCGCCGCTCCGCGGGAGATCCCGCGCTGCGGAGCATTGCTGACATTGTATCACATCCCAGAAAAGAAGGGTATTCCATTTTGATGAAAAATGGATTTTTTCTCTCCGGCTTTGGCCTTGTCCCCCGTGCCCTGGCGTGGTATAATAATACGATTCGACATTTTGAAGGAAGCGAGGTTTCAGATCATGACCTATCAGGAGGAATTCATCACCTTCATGGTGCGCGCCGGCGTGCTCACCTTCGGCGACTTCACCACCAAGTCCGGCCGCAAGACCCCCTACTTCATCAACACCGGCAACTACAAAACCGGCGCCCAGGCCGCCAAGCTGGGCGACTACTACGCCGCCTGCATCCAGCACCACCTGCCTGACGGGGTGGACTGCCTGTTCGGCCCCGCCTACAAGGGCATCCCCCTGGCGGTGTCCGCCGCCGCCTCCCTGTACCGCAATTACGACCGGGACCTGCCCTACTGCTTCAACCGCAAGGAGGCCAAGGACCACGGCGAGGGGGGCACCATGGTGGGCTACAAGCCCCAGGATGGGGACAGCGTGGTGATCGTGGAGGACGTGGTCACCGCCGGCACCGCCGTGCGGGAGACCATCGCCCTCTTCCAGCACGTGGCCAAGGTCAACATGAAGGCCCTTATCGTCTCCGTGGACCGGATGGAGCGGGGCACCCGGGAGTGCTCCACCCTGGACGAGCTGCGGGAGGACTACGGCATCGCCGTCTACCCCATCGTCACCGTCCGGGAGATCATCTCCTTCCTCCACAACCGGGAGATCGACGGCAAGGTCTACATCGACGACGAGATGAAGGGCAAGATGGAGGCCTATCTGGAGCAGTACGGAGCAAAAAAATAAATCCCTCCGTCCCCCTCGGAGAGCGCGCCGCGCGTTGGATGGAGGCCTATCTGGAGCAATACGGGACGGGGAACTGATTTCCCCGTCCGGCTGAAACGAATGGAAAGGAGTGTGAGCCTTTCGTGGAAGGTCTCTTTTCACTGATAACGATTGTTTTTGGCTTTGTATTTCCCTATACCCTGATCACCGCCATCCGGACCGAGGATGAGAGCAAGCGAATTTTTCATACCGTCCTCTCGTGCGTTGGCTTCGGTGTTATCGTGTTTACCTTCTTCATCTTCTTCTGATGCTCCCATTCCATTGTCCGCTGAGAAAGGAGGCCCGGCCATGGGCACCCACGACGGCCACCGCCAGCGTCTGAAAACTGAATTTCTGGCCCGGCCGGACTCCTTCCCGGACCACAAGCTGCTGGAGCTGCTGCTGTTCTACGCCAACCCTCGCAGCGACACCAACCCCCTGGCCCATGAGCTCATCGACCGCTTCGGCTCCCTGGCCGGGGTGCTGGACGCCGCGCCCGAGGAGCTGTGCAAGGTCAGTGGCATGGGGGAGCACGGGGCGGTACTCCTCAAGGCCGCCAAGGAGCTGACCGGACGCTACCTCACCGCCCGCACCCGGGTGGACGACATCGCCCGGAACAGCCGGGACTACTACGCCCTGCTGCGGCCCTACTTCTTCGGGGCGCGGAACGAGCAGCTCTGCCTGCTGTGCCTGGACGGCAAGGGCAAGGTGCTGGGCATCCGAAAGCTGGGGGAGGGCAACGTCAACGCCGTGTCCATCACCACCCGGCTCATCGCCGAGGCCGCCCTCTCCCTCAACGCCGCGGCGGTGGTGCTGGCCCACAACCACGTCTCCGGCATCGCCTTCCCCTCCGAGGACGACATCGCCACAACGGAAAGCCTGGCCCCCTTCCTGGCGCGCATGGGGGTGGAGCTGGTGGACCACTTGATCTTCGTGGATGACGACATGGTGTCCCTCCGGGACAGCGGGTTTTACCGGCCGTGAGGGGCGGGGGCAAGCCCCCGCCTATAGAAAATGCTCTTGCAATCGAACATTTGTTTTGGTATTATCATCTTGCGAGGTGAGCGTATGCCCAAATTTGAAGTGGTCAGCGAATATCAGCCGGCCGGCGACCAGCGGTCGGCCATCGCCGCCCTGGCGGCGGGGGTGGAGAACGGCCTGGACGAGCAGACCCTGCTGGGGGTCACCGGCTCGGGCAAGACCTTCACCATGGCCAAGGTGATCGAGGCCGTCCAGCGGCCCACCCTGGTGCTGGCCCACAACAAGACCCTGGCCGCCCAGCTGTGCGCCGAGTTCAAGGAGTTCTTCCCCCACAACGCGGTGGAGTACTTCGTCTCCTACTACGACTACTACCAGCCCGAGGCCTATATCCCCCACACCGATACCTTTATTGAGAAGGACTCGGCGGTGAACGAGGAGATCGACCGGCTGCGGCTGGCGGCCACCGCCTCCCTGATGGAGCGGCGGGACGTGATCGTGGTGTCCTCCGTGTCCTGCATCTACGGCCTGGGCGAGCCGGAGGACTTTGCCAAGATGATGGTCTCCCTGCGGGTGGGGAGCACCATGGAGCGGGACGAGCTGCTGAAAAAGCTGGTGGCCATCCGCTACGAGCGCAACGACATCGCCTTTGAGCGCAATATGTTCCGGGTGCGGGGGGACACGGTGGAGATCTTCCCCGCCTACTGGAAGGATCACGCCATCCGGGTGGAGTTCTTCGGGGACGAGATCGACCGCATCAGCGAGATCAACGTGGTCACCGGCAGCACCATCCGCCGGCTGGACACCATCCCCATCTGGCCCGCCACCCACTACGTCACCCCCAAGGAGAAGATGGACGCCGCCATCCAGGAGATCTACAGGGAGCTGG
>NZ_JAHZDL010000078.1:0-11104 GCF_019422385.1 Flavonifractor sp. | reverse complement strand
CTCCGCCCCGCCGTCCCCGTCCAGATCCAGCAGCACATACTCCAGCTCCTCCGCCGGGGGCAGGGTGACCTGGTGCAGCTCCAATCCCCCCGGCGGGCGGTCCAGCGCCCCCGGCTCCCCCGCCAGCAGGGCCCGGTAGGCCGCCAGGGCCTCGGCCGACACAGGCGCGGGGGACAGCGGCGGCGAAACGGGCACGGAGTTGGCGGGCTCTTTCAGAGCTTCCAGGGGGGCGGGCGCGGGGCTGCCGGACGGCGCCGGCGGTTCTCCGCCCCCCGCGCAGGCGGTAAGGGCGGCGGCCAGCAGACAGGCCAGCCCTGTTATGGACGTGCGGTTCACAGCGGTATTCCTCCTTCGGGTGGTTGTGCAATCATGATACCACCTGTACGCCCCCGAGGAAACCCGGCCGCGGTTTCAAATGGTGAAAATTTGGTAACAAGCATTCAGAAGTCCGGGACGGAGGCCATGCCGCCGCTGGCGGACGCATTGGGCGGCGATGTGTGAACAGACCGTCTGGAGCGGGGCGTGTATTCGCATGACAGGATATGCCTGGTCGGCATGGCACCTCACCGGGGCCGCAGCTGCCAGAAGGCCACGGCGCTGGCGGCGGCCACGTTGAGGGAGTCCACACCGTGGGCCATGGGGATGCGGACGGTGTCATCACAGCAGGCGATGGTCTCGGGGGAGAGGCCGTTCCCCTCGGAGCCCAGCAGGACGGCCAGCCGCTCCGCCTGGGCCAGCCGGGGCTCCTCGATGCTGATGGAGCTGCCGCTCAGGGCCATGGCGGCGGTTCGGAAGCCCATCTTCCGCAGGAGGGCCAGCCCGGCCCGGGGCCACTGGCCCTCCCCCTGGCCGATCCAGGCCCACGGCAGCTGGAAAACGGCGCCCATGCTGACCCGGATGGCGCGCCGGTAAAAGGGGTCGCAGCAGGAGGGAGTGACCAGCACAGCGTCCATCCCCAGCGCGGCGGCGGAGCGAAACAGGGCCCCCACATTGGAGGCATCCGTGATGTTCTCCAGCACGGCCACCCGGCGGCTGTTCCGGCACACCGCCTCCGCATCGGGGAGAGCGGGCCGGCGCATGGCGCAGAGCATACCCCGGGTGAGGGCATAGCCGGTGAGCCGGGCCAGCACCTCCCGGTCGGCGGTGTAGACGGGGACATCCCCGCAGCGCGCCTCCAACCGTCGGGCGAACAGGGGAAGATGTCTGCGCTCCATCAGCAGGGAGAGAGGGCGGCAGCCGGCGTCCAGGGCGCAGGAGATCACTTTGGCGCTCTCGGCGATCAGGATGCCCTGCTCCGGCTCCCGCCGGCTGCGGAGCTGTGCGTGGGTGAGCTGGGTGTAGGGGTTCAGCTCGCGGAGGGAGAGATCTGTGATCTCCACAATGTGTGCCATGGCGCACCTCCCGGGTGGCGGATGTTCTGTCCGGCAGATTGTCTGTACCGGACTCAGCGGTACCCACCATATCATATACCGGGCTCTTTTTCAAGCGGTTTTCCGCCGCCTTTCCCCCTGGGATGCCCATCCGTCCATCCAAATTGAAGAAATTGCGCAAGAAAGATTGACAGAGGGGAAAAAATATGGTATGATCACCTTCGCACTTGACCGGAGATCGGACGTGGAGAGATGTCCGAGCGGTTGAAGGAACCGGTCTTGAAAACCGGCGATGCGCAAGCATCCGTGGGTTCGAATCCCACTCTCTCCGCCACATTTTTATTCGTTCGGCAGTCTGTTGTCAGGTATTTGCAGAAGTACCCAAGTGGCCGAAGGGGCTCCCCTGCTAAGGGAGTAGGGCGGGAAACCGTCGCGAGGGTTCAAATCCCTCCTTCTGCGCCAACGAGAAAGCCTAGAACCGCGATGGTTCCAGGCTTTTTCTTTTACCTTTTTGAGTGGAAATACCCTTTGCTTTACCCTTTGCAGGTTCAGAACGTCCTTGATATAGGATCCCATGCGGGCGGAGCTCTCCCGTTTCATTTGGTCGGTGACGTGCCCATATCGTAATTGTGTGGTCAGCAAACCGCTACTACCTTTTCGGGAAGTTTTTCTCTTCTGCCTTTCTCATCGCGATAAGCTGGTCTACCTTCGGCGCAGCCAGGGGCCTTTGATACCGCCAAAACAGTACCCCCTGAGGACATCTCCCCAGGGGGTATAAATACGCTGTGCAGGAACAACAGCCGCTGCAGTTCCGCCTATCTTCGGTAGGTGCGGGTGATACGGGCCAGGCGGCCGGACACGTCGGGGTTGAGGGCCTCCCGCCGCACCCGCCAACTCCAGTTCAGAGCGCCGGAGGTGCCGGGGGCATTGACCCGGGCGTCGGCCCCCAGGCCCAGCAGATCCTGCAGAGGGGCGATGGCCAGGCGGCAGGGGGACATCCAGGCCCCGCACACCGCGCCCCAGCCGAAGCCCTCGTCCTCCCGCAGGCGCAGGTAGTCCGAGGCGAAATCCCGCTCCGCGGGGGAGGCCAGGGAGAACAGCCACTGGACAAAGGTGGGGGTATCGTGGGTGCCGGTGTACATCACCGCGTCCCGGGGGCAGTTGTGGGGGAGATAGGCGCTCTCCCCGTTGGGATCAAAGGCGTAGACCAGCACCTTCATGCCGGGCAGGCCGCTCTCCGCGATGAAGCGGAGGGCGTTTTCGTCCAGATCCCCCAGATCCTCGGCGATCAGCGCCAGCCCGGGGACGGCGCGCAGCACCTCCACCAGCTCCATGCCGGGGCCCTTTTCCCAGTGCCCCTCCCGGGCGTCCTCCGCCCCGTCGGGAATGCACCAGTAGGTGTGAAAGCCCCGGAAGTGGTCGATGCGCACCACGTCATACAGCCGGGCCAGGTGAACCGCCCGGCTGCGCCACCAGGCAAAGCCGGTCTTCCGGTGGTAGTCCCAGTCGTAGAGGGGGTTGCCCCAGTGCTGGCCCTTGTCGGAGAAGGCGTCGGGGGGCACCCCGGCCACCCCGGCGGGGGTCATGTCCTCCTTGAGCTGGAACAGCTCCGGCCGGGCCCACACCTCCGCACTGTCGGGGGAGACGTAGATGGGCAGATCCCCGATGATGGAGATGCCCTTCCCGTTGGCGTAGGCCTTCACCGCCGTCCACTGGCGGAAGAAGAGCAGCTGGAGGAAGGTGTGAAAATCGCACGCCTCCTTCAGCTCCGCCCGGGCCTTTTCCAGGGCGGACTGCTTCCGCAGCCGGAGCTCGTCGGGCCAGTCGGCCAGCGGCTTTCCGTCGAATCTGTCCCGCAGGGCCAGGAACAGGGCGTAGTCGGGCAGCCAGCTCCGCTCCGCCTCCAGGAACTCCGCCAGCTCCCGGGCATAGCGGGCCCTGCCCCGCGCCCAGGCCTTCTGCAGCAGGGGAATCCGGGTCTCCAGGAGCCAGGGATAGTCCACCCGGTCGGGGTTGTCCCGCCGGGCGGAGTCCAGCTCCTCCGCGGTGAGCAGACCCTCCTCCGCCAGCTCATCCAGATCCAGGAAGAGGGGGTTGCCGGCGAAGGAGGAGGGGGACATGTAGGGGGAGTTGCCCCCGCCGGGGGGCACCAGAGGGAGAATCTGCCAGAACTTCTGGCCCCCTGCCGCCAGAAAGTCCACAAACTCCCGGGCGGGGGTGCCGAAGGTGCCGACGCCGTAGGGCCCCGGCAGGGAAAATACGGGGAGCAGGACGCCGCTTGCGCGCGCTTGCATACAAAGACCTCCAGTACAGGAAGAATCACGTTCCGCCCCATTATAATCCCTGCCGGCCCCGTCCGCAAGCCTTGAAATTGCGGGGGCCTGTGCTATACTGGAAAAATACAAGAGGAGGGGAGCGCCGTGTGGAGGAGCCTGGAGGAGAAGATCCCCGTTGAGGGGGAAAATCTGCGGCTGGTGCGGAGCCTGGCGGAGGAGTATTTCCGCACCCACACCGGGCCGGAGTGCTGGGAGGCGACCCGGGCCCTCTATGCCTCCCCGCACTTCCAGGTACAGGAGGCGGGGGTGTTCCTGTGCGGCTGGCTGGCCCCGGAGCGACCGGAGGCCCTGACTTTCCTGCGGGATACCGTCAGCGCCCACGAGAGCTGGAGGGTGCAGGAGGTGCTGGCCATGGCCTTCGACGCCTGCTGCAGGGAGACGGGGTATGAGGCGGCCCTTCCGGTGATCCGCGCCTGGCTGGCGGACGGACGGGCCAACGTGCGCCGGGCGGTGTCGGAGGGCCTGCGGGTGTGGACGGCCCGTCCCTATTTCAAGGAGCACCCGGAGGAGGCGGTCTGCCTGCTGGCGGCCCGGCGGGCGGACGAGAGCGCCTATGTGCGGAAGTCCGTCGGCAATGCCCTCAGGGACATCAGCAAGACGTACCCGGCGCTGATCCGGGCGGAGCTGGAGACCTGGGACACCGGCTCCAAAGCGGTGATGCAGGTCTACAGGCTGGCGTCAAAGAAGCTGGAGCCGCGGTGAATAGGTAAGGGCGGGTGCACACACCCGCCCATTTTGCTATGCCGCCGCCAGGATGGTGTCCCGGATGGCATCAAAGACCGCGTCCTGATCCTGGCACATGACCAGCAGGACGGTGCCGTCCTCCAGAGTCTCCAGCCGGGCGTTGGAGGCAATGTCGTACTGGTCGGCCAGATACTGCTCAAAGCTCTGCTTCTGCCGGTCGATAAAGCCCTCCAGGCCCTCCCGCACGGCGGTCTCCCTCCCCTGGGCGGGGTAGACGGCTGCGATGCCGTAGGCCCGCACGTTCATGAGGGAGGCCGACAAGGCGAAGGCGTCCACGTCGTCGGGGGTCAGGCCCATGAGATCCAGATAGAGGGGGAGCTGCTCGTCGGCCTTGTCGGACAGGACGGGCAGGGCGTCGTTGGCCTCGGCGTCCCGGGCGTCCTCGATGGCGGTTTCATAGAGCTGGGTGCGCGCCTCGGCGGAGAGGGCTGGCTTGTCCCCGCCGGAGCACCCGGCCAGCAGGGCCAGGGAGAGCGCCAGGGGGAGTATACGGGTCAGATTCATGTCGGTTCCTCCTTTGTATTGAGAGCCTGGACGGCGGCAGGGGGGATCTCCAGGCGCAGGGCGCCCTCCGAGCCGTCCACCAGGACGGTGTCCCCGGCCTGGACGGCCCCGCTGAGCAGCTTCTCGGCGGCCACGTCCTCCACCTGGGCGCGGATGGTGCGCCGCAGGGGGCGGGCGCCGTAGTCCGGGTCGAAGCCCTGGTCGGCCAGCACCGCCAGGGCGGCGTCGGTGAAGCGGAGGGTGACGCCCAGGGCGCGCATCCGCTCCCCCACCCGCTCCAGCATCCGCCGGGCGATGGCCTGGATTTCCGCCCGGCCCAGCTGGGTGAACACGATGGTCTCGTCCAGCCGGTTGAGGAACTCCGGCCGGAACACCTTCTTCAGATCCTCCAGGACGGCGGCCCTCAGCTCCTCCAGGGGACGGGTCTCGCCGTCCTTCCGCTCGGCGGCGGAGAAGCCCAGCCTGGAGCCCTTGGCGGTGATGCGCGCCGCCCCAACGTTGGAGGTGAGCACCACCACGGCGTTTTTGAAATCGGCCCTGCGGCCCTGGGCGTCGGTGACCACCCCGTCCTCCATGATCTGGAGCAGGATGCCCCACACATCCGGGTGGGCCTTCTCAATCTCGTCGAAGAGCACCACGCAGTAGGGCCGCCGGCGCACCTTCTCGGTGAGCTGGCCCCCCTCCTCGTGGCCCACGTAGCCCGGCGGCGAGCCGATGAGCCGGGAGACGGTGTGCTTCTCCATATACTCGGACATGTCGAAGCGGAGCAGGGCCTCCTCACTGCCGAACAGGGCCTCGGCCAGGGCCTTGCACAGCTCGGTCTTGCCCACGCCGGTGGGGCCCAGGAAGAGGAAGCAGCCCGTGGGCCGGTCTGGATCCTTCAGGCCCACCCGGCCCCGGCGGACGGCCCGTGCCACCGCCTTCACCGCCTCCTCCTGGCCCACCACCCGCCGGTGGAGGGCGTCCTCCAGGTGGAGCAGCCGCTGGCTCTCCGCCTGGGTGAGGGTGGTGACGGGCACCCCCGTCCAGCCGGACACCACGGCAGCCACGTCCTCGGCGGTGACCGCCCCGGTGTTCTGGCCGGAGCGCCAGGCGGCCTTCTCCCGCTCCAGCTCCCTGCGGAAGTCCTCCTCCGCGTCCCGGAGCATGGCGGCCTTCTCAAAGTCCTGGCCCCGGATGGCCTCCTCCTTCTCCCGGCGGGCCTCCGCCACCTTCTCCTCCAGAGTGCGCAGCTCCGGCGGGGTGCCCAGCCGCTCCATCCGCACCCGGGAGGCGGCCTCGTCGATGAGGTCGATGGCCTTGTCGGGCAGGCGGCGATCCCCGATGTACCGGGTGGAGAGGGCCACGGCGGCGTCGATGGCCCCGTCGGTGATCTGGAGGCGGTGGTGGGCCTCGTACCGATCCCGCAGGCCCCGGAGGATGGCCCGGGCGGTGTCCTGGTCGGGCTCGGGCACCAGCACGGGCTGGAACCGCCGCTCCAGGGCCGCGTCCTTCTCGATATACTTCCGGTACTCGTCGGTGGTGGTGGCGCCGATGATCTGCAGCTCACCCCGGCCCAGGGCGGGCTTAATGATGTTGGCCGCGTCGATGGCCCCCTCGGCGGAGCCCGCCCCCACGATGGTGTGGAGCTCGTCGATGAAGAGGATGATGTTGCCCACCCGGCGCACCTCGGCCAGGATGTTCTTCACCCGCTCCTCAAATTCCCCCCGGTACTTGGTGCCCGCCACCATGGCGGAGAGATCCAGGGCCATGAGGCGCTTGGAGCGCAGCTCGTCGGGCACGTCCCCGGCAACCATCCGGCGGGCCAGGCCCTCGGCCACGGCGGTCTTGCCCACGCCGGGCTCGCCGATGAGGGCGGGGTTGTTCTTCTGCCGGCGGGAGAGGATCTGGATGACCCGCTTGATCTCCTCCTCCCGGCCCACCACCGGATCCAGCATGCCCCCGGCGGCCAGGCGGGTGAGATCCCGGGCGAACTGCTCCAGCAGCCTGGCGTCGCCGCCGTACTCCCGCTCCCGGGTCTTGCCGTTCCCCCGGAAGGGGGAGGGGGATGCATCGCCCCCCATGGCGGCCACCACGTCGGCGTGGAGCCGCCGGGGCTCCGTCCCCATGCCGGTGAGTACCCGCACCGCCACGCCGTCCCCCTCCCGGAGGATGCCCAGCAGCAGGTGCTCGGTGCCCACATAGTGGTGGCCCAGCCGGGCCGCCTCCGCCAGGGAGAGCTCGATGATCTTCTTGCACCGGGGGGTGAGCCCCTGGGACGGGGCGCCGCCCGGGGCGCCCACCCCCACCAGGCCGGCGATGGCGGCTTTCAGGCCCTCGGGCTCCACCCCAGCGGACTGGAGCACCTTGGCGGCCACCCCCTTGCCTTCCCGGGCAAGGCCCAGCAGCAGGTGCTCGCTGCCCACGTAGCCGTGGCCCAGCTCCGCCGAGCCCTCCTGGGCCAGACGGAGGGCCGCCTGGGCCCGCTCGGTAAATCTGGTCTCGTTCATGTCCCCCTCACCTCGTCTGTTCCTGCTCCACGGAAAGCGTATCCGGTGCTTCTTGACGTGCTTCATCCGCTGTGCCACGCCCCTTCTCCTTTGTTCTGTGCCGGTGTGGGCTGCTCCGAGGCGCCCCGTCCAGCGCCGGGGTCAGGCTCCCGGCGGCCTCCATGTGAAATGGCGAGGGTCTGTCCATGGAAAACTGCACCTCCTCCGGTTGATCGGATCCTATTTTTTCCCACCATGAAAAAATATACCCACAGTCGGGGCAATTTAGCATTGCAATTTTCAAAAGTTATGGTACAATGACTGTAGCTTGAGTGTTTGGAGGTGTATCCAATGGCCTATGTTATCAGCGACGCCTGCGTGAGCTGCGGTTCCTGCGAGGGCGCTTGCCCCGTGGGTGCCATCTCCCAGGGCGACAGCCAGTACGTCATCGATGCCGGTTCCTGCATTGACTGCGGTTCCTGCGCCGATACCTGCCCCACGGGCGCTATCTCCCAGGGCTAATCTGGTACGTACTACTTAATGTAGAAAAGCAGCGGCATGCCTTTGGCTTGCCGCTGTTTTTAACGCGATAAAGAGGATGTGAAGCTGTGGAGGAGAAGAGACTGGGGGCGAGGGGCCTGCTGCTGGTGGGCCTGACCCTGTTCTCCCTGTTTTTCGGGGCGGGCAACCTGATTTTCCCGTCGGGCATCGGGGCCATGGCGGGGGTGCACACCTGGCCTGCCGTGGCGGGACTGGCCGTCAGCGCCGTGGGCCTGCCGGTGCTGGGGGTGGTGGCGGTGTCCCGGGCCGGCGGCATGGACGCCCTGGCCGGCCGGGTGCACCCCGTCTTTGCCCGGGCCTTTACCGTGGCGGTCTATCTTGCCATCGGCCCCTGCCTGGCCATCCCCCGAACTGCCACCACCTCCTTTGAGATGGCGGTGCCCCCCTTTGTGGGGGAGGGGGCCCCGGTGGCCCTGCTGCGCCTGATTTACTCCCTGGTGTTCTTCGCCGCCGCCCTGGCGCTGGCCCTGCGGCCGGAGAAGCTCACCGACCGGCTGGGCAAGATCCTCTGCCCTGTGCTGGTGGGCCTCATTGTGGTGACCTTTGCCGCCAGCCTGCTCAATCCCCTGGAGGGATACGGCCCGGCCGGCGGCGAGTACCTGACCCACCCGGCCGTCCGGGGCTTCCTGGAGGGCTATCAGACCATGGACACCCTGGCCGCCCTGGCCTTCGGCATCGTCATCGCGGTGAACCTGCGGGCCCGCGGGGTGGAGAAGCCGGGGGCGGTGGTGCGCTCCACCGCCTGGGCCGGGGTGATCGCCGGGGTGCTGCTGCTGGCGGTGTACTGCATGCTGGCCCATGTGGGGGCCCTGTCCGGCGGGGCCATGCCCAACCCCGCCGACGGGGCGGAGGCCCTGACCAACGCGGCGGGCCTGCTGTTCGGCACCGGCGGCCGGGTGCTGCTGGCCGCCATCTTCCTGATCGCCTGCTTCAACGTGTGCGTGGGCCTCATCAGCTCCTGCGGGACTTATTTCCACGGCATCTGCCCCCGGCTGGGCTACCGCACCTGGGCGGTGCTCTTCGCCGTGGTGAGCATGGTGATCTCCAATGCGGGGCTGGCCCAGATCCTGGCGGTTTCGGCGCCGGTGCTGGGCGCCCTCTATCCGGTGGCCATCGTGCTCATCGCCCTGTCCTTCTTCCAGCGCTGGCTGGCGGGGCGCCGGTGGGTCTATCCCGTGGCGGTGCTGTTCACGGGGGTGTTCAGCGTGCTGTTCGCCCTGCGGGATGCGGGGCTGCCCCTTGGCTTCCTGGACGGGCTGCCCCTGGCAGGGGTGGGGCTGGGATGGGTGCTCCCGGCCCTGGCCGGCACGGTGCTGGGCCTGCTGTGCTCCGGGCGGAGAAGATGAGAAAACAAGGCGCGGTTCCTGTAGGAACCGCGCCTTCAGACTGTCGAAAAACCTCCCGCGAAGGAGAGCCTCGCAGAGTTCCGTCATCCGCAGCTGACGGAATAAAATGAAAATCCGTCATTTCCGGGGACATGCGCCTCGGAAATGACCCTTCTCATAGCGGAAGGGCTGACTTTTTCGCAGGAAAATGAAGCCCTTCCGCTATGCGGCCTTCTCACAAAAGCGGCCAAGGCCGCTTTTGTGACGCGCCTACAGCGCCGCGCACTGGGCCTCAATATCCGCCTCGGTGGCCTTCATGGCCTGGAGGGTGCGCTCCAGCAGCTCACTGAGCTCCCAGCCCAGCAGCTCTGCCCCCTGCTGGATGGTCTCCCGGGAGCAGCCGGCGGCAAAGCGCTTGTCCTTGAACTTCTTTTTCAAACTGGACAGCTCCATGTCCTGGACGCTCTTGGAGGGCCGCATGAGGGCGGCGGCCCCGATGAGGCCGGTGAGCTCGTCCACGGCGAAGAGCACCTTCTCCATCTGGTGCTCCGGCTGGGCGTCGCCCTCCGTCATGCCCCAGCCGTGGCTCACCACCGCGTGGATGAGGGCGGGATCCAGCCCCCGGGCCTCCATGATCTCCCTCACCTTGACGCAGTGCTCCTCCGGGTACTGCTCAAAATCCAGATCGTGGAGCAGGCCGGCGGCGGCCCAGAAATCCGCCTCTCCGCCATAGCCCAGCTCCTGGGCGAACCAGCGCATCACCGCCTCCACCGTCAGGGCGTGGCGCAGATGAAAGGGCTCCTTGTTGTACTCCTTGAGCAGCTCCAGGGCCTGCTCCCTTGTCAGTTCCATGGTCTGACGCCTCCTTCGTGGGTTTGCTTTATCATAGCACAGCGGAAAAGGGTTTGTAAAGATTTCATACAGGGCTTGCTATCCTTCGGAAATCGTAATATACTGGTGGTATCTTGAAAAAGGGAGGCACCAGCATGAAATACGAGATTCTCGGCGAGCCCCTGCCGGTAGTCGTCTGCCACCTGGAGGGCGGCGAGTCCATGATTACGGAGCGCGGTTCCATGGTTTGGATGAGCCCCAACATGAAGATGGAGACCGGCGCCGGCGGCATCGGCAAGGCCTTCGGACGCATGTTCTCCGGCGACTCCATTTTCCAGAATACATACACCGCCCAGGGCGGCCCGGGCATGATCGCCTTCGGCTCCAGCTTCCCTGGCTCCATCCGGGCCATTGAGGTGGATCCGGCCCACCCGGTGGTGGTGCAGAAGAGCGGCTTCCTGGCCTCGGAGCAGGGGGTGGAGCTGTCCATCTTCTTCCAGAAAAAGCTGGGCGCCGGCGTGTTCGGCGGCGAGGGCTTCATCATGCAGAAGCTGTCCGGCCACGGTACCGCCTTTGTGGAGCTGGACGGCTCTGCGGTGGAGTACGAGCTCCAGGCCGGAGAGAGCATGGTTATCGACAGCGGCAACCTGGCCATGATGGACGCCACCTGCTCCATGGACATCCAGATGGTGAAGGGCGTCAAGAACGTGCTGTTCGGCGGTGAGGGCCTGTTCAACACGGTGGTCACCGGCCCGGGCAAAATCGTGCTCCAGACCATGGCCATCAGCGGCGTGGCCGCCGCCCTGGCCCCATTCCTCAACACGGGGAACAAGTAAGTCAGAGCTTTTTGGAAGCGACAGGTTCCGGCACACATGTGTGCCGGAACCTGAGACGGTCGATAAACCCTCCAGCCAAAGGATTCGGAGGGAGGGATAGTGTGAAAGGCTGCCCCGCAGGGCGTTTCG